>JAJQCI010000360.1:0-6058 GCA_021202835.1 Clostridiales bacterium
AATTAGTACATAAGACGGCTGAAAGTTTAGGGGATTAAGGTTAATCTTTACAAAAACAGGTTTGGTAGGTTTTGTTTTTGTAAAATAAATTTTGCTTATAGACCCAAAAACTTTAAAGCCTGTCTATACAACTTACATACATACATTATTAAATTTCACATGAGGAGGTAATTAATTTATGAAACGCAGATTGGTAAGTGTTTTAATCGGAATGACAATGGCGGCTGCTTTGCTCGGCGGCTGCGGCGGAAGCTCAAATACAGCGACGGATGAAGCTGCCGATGATACGGCTGCCGAGGCTGAGGCTGAAGGCGAAGAAGCTGCAAGCGGAGACTTAATCACAGTAGGTTATGCTCAGGTTGGTCATGAATCCGACTGGCGTACAGCCAACACAGAAAACTATCAGAACACATTTACCGCTGAAAACGGCTATGAGCTTTCATTCGTAGACGCTGACAACGACAACGCCGCTCAGATTGAGGCTGTTCGTTCTTTCATTCAGCAGGAACTTGACTACATAGTTATCGCTCCTATCGAAACAGCAGGCTGGGACACTGTTTTACAGGAAGCTGAAGACGCAGGCATTCCCGTTATCATCGCCGACAGAGAAATCGACGCTACAAACTTCGATGCTTTCGTTGGTACAAACACAGTTGACGAAGGCGTTACAGCAGGCAACTGGTTAGGCGAATATTTAGACGGTGCAGAGGCCAACATCCTCGTTATCGAAGGCTCTGTAGGCGCTTCCGCTACACTTGGACGTACAGAAGGCTTCAACAGCGTTGTAGCTGAACACAGTGAATGGAACATCATCGACAGCCAGTCAGGCGACTTCACACAGAGCGGCGGCCAGGAAGTTATGGAATCTTTCATTAAGTCATATGAAGGCCAGTTCAATGTAGTTGTTTGTCAGAACGACAACGAAGCTTACGGTGCTATGGACGCTATGGATGCAGCAGGCATCACATACGGTGTTGACGGCGACGTTATCATAATCTCCTTCGACGCTACACATGACGGCTTACAGTATACTCTTGACGGAAAGATCAACTGCGACGTAGAGTGTAACCCCATTCAGGCTGAGGTAGTTGCAGGTGTTATCCAGGCTATGGAAGCAGGGGAAGACTATCCCGAAAGCACAATCGTAGAAGACAGTGCTTTTGTAGCACCCGGCATTGAGAGCGCTTACGCAATAACAATGACACAGGAAATCTTAGACGGACGTGCATATTAATATTTATATTAATGTTAATTATACTTTTTAACCGAGAATTTATTTAAGATAATTTGAGGTTTTAAGGAGGGAGAGAATCCCAAAGGATTCATTTCCCTCCTTTTTTTAAAAATTTCCGAAAAGGGGGTTTGACGATGGAAAAAGACGTTGTTCTTAAAATGCGGGGGATATGTATGACCTTCCCCGGAGTTAAGGCCCTTGACAAGGCCGGCCTTACTCTTAAAAAAGGCGAAATTCGTGCCCTTATGGGCGAAAATGGAGCCGGAAAGTCAACTCTTATAAAATGTCTTACGGGTGTAAACCATTTTGAAGAGGGAGAAATTTTCTTAGACGGCTTCGAAGGCCCTGTAAGAAACAAAGACACTATGGACGCTCAAAGCAAGGGAATCGCCACGGTTTATCAGGAGGTTAATCTTTGCCCCAATCTTTCAGTAGCCGAAAATATTTTTATAGGAAGAGCGCCCCTTACAAAGCTTCGAACAATTGACAGAAGAGCTATGAACAGACAGGCCAAAAAACTTATGGAAGAGCTTGAGCTTGACCTGGACGTTACACGTAATTTGGAAAATTATTCTCTTGCCATGCAGCAGATGATAGCCATTGCCAGAGCAATAGATATGGACTGCAAGGTTCTTATTTTGGATGAGCCCACGTCCTCTCTTGACGACAGGGAGGTTGAAAAGCTGTTTAAGGTTATGAGAGATTTAAAGAAAAAGGGAGTTGCCATTATATTCGTTACTCACTTTCTGGAACAGGTTTATGAGGTCTGCGACGGTATAACGGTTTTAAGAAACGGAAAGCTGGTAGGGGAGTATGATATAGCCGATCTGCCCAGAGTTAAGCTTGTTGCTGCTATGATGGGAAAGGACTTCGACGATTTGGCTAAAATCAAGCCCGAAAGCGAAGAGCTTAAGGTCGACGCCCCCGTTGTTATAGACGCCGAGGGCTTAAGCCACGCCGGAAAGATTAAGCCTTTCGACCTTGAAATAAAGGAGGGGGAGGTTGTAGGTCTTACAGGCCTTTTGGGCAGCGGCCGAAGCGAGCTGGCCAGAACAATCTACGGCGCCGACAGAAACCAAACCGGCAGCCTTAAGGTTAAAGGAAAGGAAGTTCATATCAAGGAGCCTATAGACGCTATGAAGCTGGGTATGGGGCTTTTGCCCGATGACAGAAAGGCAGAGGGTATTATAGGAGATTTATCCGTAAGGGAAAACATTGTTCTCGCTATGCAGGCCAAAGAAGGGGTTTTAAAGAAAATCCCCATGTCTAAGCAGATCGAGACTGCGGATAAGTTTATTGATATGCTTCAGATTAAAACCGCAAGCAGGGAAACTCTTATTAAACAGCTTTCCGGCGGAAACCAGCAGAAGGTTATTTTGGCCAGGTGGCTTGCCACGAATCCCGATTTTCTTATTCTCGACGAGCCTACAAGAGGTATAGATATAGGAACTAAGACGGAAATTCAGAAGCTTGTTATTAAGCTGGCTTCAGAGGGAAAAAGCATTGTTTTCATTTCCTCCGAAATAGACGAAATGCTCAGAACATGTAACCGTATGGCTGTTTTAAGAGACGGAGCAAAGGTCGGAGAAATTTCGGGCGATGAAATGACACAGGAAGGCGTTATGAACGCTATTGCAGGAGGTGACGGCAATGGATAAAATAAGAAAAATAACAAAAATGAGTCTGTTTCTTCCTATATTCAGTATGATCCTCATAATGCTTATAAATGTGGTTTACGATATAGGCTGCGGAAACGCACCCCTTAATTTTTTTATGATTTCAATCAAAAACGGCGTTCTCTACGGCAGACTTGTAGACGTTTTAAACAGAGGCAGCGAGGCCGCCATACTTGCAATAGGTATGACCCTTGTTGTTTCATCTTCAGCCGGAACGGATATTTCCGTAGGCTCGGTAATGAGCTTAACCGGCGGTATGTGCTGTATGCTTCTTGCCGGCTACGGCGTAGCAAACACAAGCCAGTATGCCGTTCCCCTTATTGTTGGTTTGGGGGCAGGCTTGGCGGTTGCTCTTGTCTGCGGCCTTTTTAACGGCTTTTTGGTTTCATATCTTAACATTCAGCCTATGGTGGCCACCCTTATTTTGTGGTCGGCCGGCCGGGCCATAGGGCTTTTGCTCTGCAACAGTCAGATAGTATATGTCAGAGTTGATTCTTTCAAGGTTTTGGGTTCATATGTAGGGCCTGTGCCTACTCCTATTATAGTTGCGGCGGTATGTATAGCCGTAGCGGCGGTTGTCTTAAAGCAGACATCTCTCGGTCTTTACATACAGAGTGTAGGCATAAACAGAAAGTCCTCGAGAATTTCCGGCCTTAACTCAAGAAGAATTATTCTTATGTGCTACGCAATCTGCGGCTTCTGCGCAGGTATAGCAGGGCTTGTTGCCACATCAAGAATTTATTCGGCAGACACAAACAACATAGGCCTGAACCTGGAGCTTGACGCAATTTTGGCGGTTGCTCTGGGCGGAAACAGCTTAGGCGGAGGAAAGTTTAACCTTGCCGGCTCCATAATAGGGGCTTATACAATTCAGGCCATAACAACAACCCTTTACGCTTTGGGCGTTTCATCGGCTCAGGCCCCGGTTTTCAAGGCTATAGTCGTTATAATTATAGTCGTTATTCAGGCCGAACCCTTTAAAGAATATTTTAAGAAGCTTACAGGCGGAAGGAGGGCAAGCGCATGAAAAAATTAAAAATTAACAACAATAATGTTCTCCTTATAATTACAATAGCTCTCTTTTTGGTTATGTATCTGGGCGGCTGTTTTATATACGCCGACAAGGGCTTTACCAAAATGCAGACTTTTTTGGACATATTAATTAACAACGCCGGAATTATCTGTGTAACCTGCGGCATGACCTGCGTTATGCTTACCGGCGGCATAGACATTTCCGTAGGCTCGGTCATTGCCCTTGACTGTATGATTATGGCCGTAGGCATAGAAAAATTCGGCCTTTCAAGCCCGGTTCTCATGGTTATAATCATACTTGTTGGTATAGTTATGGGCTTTATAATGGGCTTCTGTATTTCTTATCTGGAGATTCAGCCCTTCATTGTGACTATGGCCGGTATGTTCTTTGCCAGAGGTATGACGGCTGTTCTATCAACACAGCAGATAAGCATAACAGAAGATTTCTTCGTTAAGCTCTCAAACCTGAAGATAGAAATTCCCTTCGGAATAGGCTCCTATGTTAACACAAAGGGCATCGTTCAGACGCCTTATGTCAGAATAACGGTTATTGTGGCCCTTATTGCAGTTGCCGTTACCTTCTTTGTTTTGGGATATACCAGATTTGGCAGAAGCATATACGCCGTAGGCGGAAATCAGCAGTCGGCCACACTTATGGGTCTTGACGTAAAGAAAACGAAGCTTAAAACATATATGCTTTCGACCGTGTTTACATCAATCGGCGGAATCTGCTACTGTCTTAACACAATGAGCGGAACAACCAGTCAGGCCACAGGTTTGGAAATGAGCGCAATTTCATCGGCGGTTATAGGCGGAACCCTTCTTACCGGCGGTGTGGGAAATGTTATAGGTTCCCTTTTCGGTGTTCTTATAAACGGAACCATTTCATCTCTTGTTAAGTTTAACGGAAAGCTCATAAGTTCTTGGTCAAATATTGTAACGGCTATTCTCCTTTGCTTCTTCATAGTTTTACAGGCTGTTTTTGCAAAGGTTAAGGAAAGCAAGAAAAAATAAAATAAAAGGGAGATAAGTGTCATGGTGCTTAAATACAAAATTATTTCAGAATGGATAAACGAACAGATTGAAAAGGGTAGGTTTTCTTACGGTGACAAGCTGCCTTCGGAAAACGAGCTTGCCAAAAAATTTAATATGAGCAGGCAGACCGTTCGTCACGCAGTCGACATTTTGGAGTTTGAAAAGGTTGTAAAAAGGGTTAAAGGCAGCGGCACTTATTTAAACAAACAGGGCAGGGTAAAAAGAGAAAAAAGCCACAGAAACATAGCCGTTGTCAGCACGTATATTGACAACTATGTTTTTCCGCCTATATTAGGGGGAATCGAAAGGGTTTTATCCGACAGCGGCTATACGATTCAAATAGCTTTTACGGAAAACAAGGCTTTAAAGGAAAGGGAGGTTCTTTTGGGGCTTGTTCAAAGCGGCCACATAGACGGCCTTATTATAGAACCGGCTAAAAGTGCTCTGCCAAACATAAATACGGATTTATATGAAAAACTGGATGAAAAACACATTCCGGTTTTGTTGTTCAACTGCCCCCAGGCGGAGCTGCGGCTCCCCTGTGTGGCTCTTGACGACAGGCTGATTGGCTATAAATGTGCAAAATATTTAATCGACGCCGGGCATACAAAAATCTGCGGCATTTTCAAGTCAGACGATAAACAGGACCATTTAAGATATGAAGGGTTTATGAAGGGGCTTATTGAAGCCGACATAAACGAAGAAAACGTTTTTTGGATGAATACTGATTCCATTGAAAATATGGAATATATTGAAGAATATATAATTAACAGGCTTAAGGGCAAAACGGGGCTTGTCTGTTATAACGATCAGGTTGCCTATAAAATAGCCGCCCTCTGCCAAAGAAGGGGCATAAAAATCCCCGAGGAATTATCGGTTATAGGAGTAGATCATTTGGAGCAGATTTCCGAAACGGATTTAAAAATAACATCCTTTCCCCATCCCTTGGAGGCTCTGGGAGTAAAGGCAGCGGAAAATATGTTAAAAATGATAGAAAATCCATTGTTTGACGGAAATTATCTTTTCGACTCCGAGGTTGAAGAGAGAGACTCCGTAAAATTTATTGACAGGAAAGTAAATA
>JAJQCI010000360.1:6068-10161 GCA_021202835.1 Clostridiales bacterium
ATATATAACATATAAGGAGGTTATACAATGACGGCATATAAATTTTGGTTTTGTACAGGCTCACAGGATTTATACGGTGATGAGTGTCTTAAAAAGGTAGCGGCAAACTCCCGTATTATTGTTGATGAATTAAACAAATCGGGGGCTTTGCCCTATGAAATTGTTTGGAAACCCACCCTTATAACAAACGAGGTTATAAGAAAGACTTTCAGAGAAGCAAACGACGACGAAAGCTGCGCAGGAGTTATAACATGGATGCATACCTTTTCACCGGCCAAAAGCTGGATTTTGGGTCTTAAGGAGTTAAGAAAACCTCTTCTTCATCTTCACACACAGTTTAATATTGAAATACCCTATGACACAATAGACATGGACTTTATGAACGAAAACCAGGCTGCCCACGGCGACAGAGAGTTCGGCCATATTGTTACAAGAATGGGGATTGAGAGAAAGGTCATAATGGGCCACTGGTCAGACGAAAGAGTCAGAAGCCGCATAGCCGACTGGATGGCCGTTGCCGTTGGAATCTGCGAAAGCAGCCACATAAGAATCGCCAGATTTGCCGACAATATGAGAAATGTTGCCGTTACGGAAGGGGACAAGGTTGAAGCCCAGATTAAATTCGGCTGGGAGGTTGACGCATACCCGATAAACGAGGCTTATGAATATGTCAGGGCCGTTAAGGAAAGCGACGTTAACGCACTTTTAGATGAATATTATGATAAATACGCCATAATTGCCGAAGGCCGTGATCTTGACGAGTTTAGGGCTCATGTTAGAGTTCAGGCTGAAATCGAACTGGGCTTTGAAAATTTCCTTAAAGAAAACAACTATCACGGAATCGTTACACACTTCGGCGACTTGGGGGCATTGAAGCAGCTGCCCGGCCTTGCAATTCAAAGGCTTATGGAAAAGGGCTACGGCTTCGGCGCCGAGGGCGACTGGAAAACCGCCGCTATGGTAAGGCTTATTAAGCTTATGACAAAGGATAAAAAGAACGCAAAGGGCACTTCATTTATGGAGGACTATACCTACAATCTTGTTAAGGGAAAAGAGGGAATCCTTCAGGCACATATGCTTGAGGTCTGCCCCACAATTGCCGACGGCGGCATAGGCATAAAGGTCTGCCCCCTTTCAATGGGAAACAGAGAAGACCCGGCAAGGCTTGTTTTTACAGCCAAGGCAGGGGAGGGAATCGCCGCTTCTCTCATAGATTTGGGCCACAGATTCAGGCTTATTATAAACGAGGTTGAATGTAAAAAGATAGAAAAGCCCATGCCTAAGCTGCCTGTTGCAACGGCATTTTGGACGCCCAAGCCAAGCCTTGAGGTGGGGGCTGAAGGCTGGATAATCTGCGGCGGCGCTCACCATACGGCTTTTACATATGACTTAACAAGCGAACAGCTTACCGACTGGGCGGCCGCTATGGGAATCGAGGTAGTCGTTATAGACGGCAGCACAACAATAAAAGAGCTTAAAAAAGAGCTTTTCTGGAATAATGCGGCTTTTGGAAAATAAAGGAGGAAGAATTATGCTTGAAGCATTAAAGGAAAGGGTATATAAGGCGAATATGCTTCTGCCTAAATACGGCCTTGTTACCTTTACATGGGGAAATGTAAGTGAAATCGACAGGGAAACCGGGTTTTTTGTAATTAAGCCCAGCGGAGTTGACTATGAAAAAATGACGGCTGAGGATATGGTTGTTATGGATTTGGAAGGAAATAGGGTCGAGGGAAGGCTTAACCCCTCCTCCGACACGCCTACCCATTTAGAGCTTTACAGGGCTTTTCCAGACATAGGGGGAATTGTGCATACCCATTCAACCTACGCCACGGCATGGGCTCAGGCAGGAAGGGGGCTTCCCTGCTACGGAACCACCCACGCAGACTATTTTTACGGCGAGATACCCTGTGCAAGAAATCTTACAAAGGAAGAAACGGAAGAAGCCTATGAGAAAAACACTGGCAAGGTTATTATAGAAACATTCAAGGGCAGAAATCCCGTTTATGTTCCCGGTGTTCTCTGCAAGAATCACGGCCCCTTTACATGGGGAAAGAACGCCGCCGAGGCGGTTCACAACGCTGTCGTTCTCGAAAGAGTGGCTGAAATGAACGCATGGACGGAAAGGATTAACCCGAAGGCAGACACAACTCCGGATTATATGCAGAACAAGCACTTTATGAGAAAGCACGGCGAAAACGCCTACTACGGACAGGGCTAAAGGAGGGCGAAAATGAAAAATTTGTTGGAAAGCGGAAAAACATCTCTGGGAATAGAATTCGGCTCAACCAGAATCAAGGCCCAGCTTACCGATTTTTACGGTCACGTTTTGGCAAGCGGCGCCTATGAATGGGAAAACGACCTTGTAGGCGGAATTTGGACATACTCCCTTGAAGATATTCACAATGGCTTAAGAGCCTGTTACAGTGATTTGGCGGCGGACGTTAAGAAAAATTACGGCGTAACCCTTAAAAAGGTTGGGGCAATAGGCATAAGCGCCATGATGCACGGCTATATGGCTTTCGATAAGGACGACAGGCTTTTTGTTCCCTTCAGAACATGGCGAAATTCAATAACGGGAAAGGCGGCGGACGCTCTGACTGAGGCCTTCGGCTTCAACATTCCACAAAGATGGAGCATAGCCCACCTTTATCAGGCTGTTTTAGACTATGAAGAGCATGTAAACGACATAGCCTTTATAACGACCCTTGCCGGCTATATTCATTTTAAGCTGACAGGAAAAAAGGTTATAGGAATAGGGGACGGCTCCGGAATGTTCCCCATTGATTCAAACACAAACGACTACGATGAGGGCATGCTTGAAAAATTTACCGGGCTTATCGCAGACAAGGAATATTCATGGAAAATAAGGGATATTCTCCCCAAGGTTCTTTTAGCCGGAGAGCCTGCCGGAACCTTGACAAAGGAGGGGGCTGCCTTTTTGGACGAAAGCGGACAGCTTGAAGCTGGAATTCCCCTTTGCCCTCCCGAAGGCGACGCCGGAACCGGAATGACAGCCACAAACAGCATAGCCGAAAGAACCGGAAATGTCTCCGCCGGAACAAGCGTATTTTCAATGGTTGTTTTGGAAAAGCCCCTTAAAGAGGTTCACAGAGAAATAGATATGGTGACAACCCCCACAGGGCGGCCTGTGGCTATGGTTCATGTTAATAACTGCACCTCCGACATTAACGCATGGGTGGGCCTTTTCGAAGAATTCGCAAAGCTTACGGGGAATGAAATTCCAAAGGGACAGCTTTACGAAATGCTTTTTAAAGCCGCCCTTAAGGGAAAAAAGGACTGCGGCGGTCTCCTCTCCTACGGCTATCTTTCGGGAGAAAACATAACCGGCTGTGACGAGGGCAGGCCTATGTTTATAAGAAAGCCCGACGCCGACTTTACTCTTTCAAACTTTATGAGAACCCATCTTTATTCGGCTGTTGCGGCTCTTAAAGTGGGTATGGACATTCTTACAAAGGAAGAAGGTGTAAAAATTGACACCCTCTTAGGTCACGGCGGCTTCTTTAAAACCGAGGGCGTGGGCCAAAGCTTAATGGCGGCGGCTATGGAGACTCCCGTTGCCTGTATGGAAACGGCAGGGGAGGGGGGCCCCTGGGGTATGGCCCTTTTGGCGGCTTATGCCGTAAACAAAGACGAGGGAGAAACCCTTGAACACTACCTCAGCGAAAAGGTTTTCGCAGACAGTTCGGTTTCGGTAATCGAACCCGACAAGGAGGACGTTAAGGGATTTAACGCCTATACGGAAAGCTATAAAAATGCCATTGAAGCCGAGAAGGCGGCCGTTAGAACATTTTCATAAAGCTGATAAGCCAAAACGCCCGGAGACTGCCATTCTCCGGGCGTTTTTCTTTCTCTTTTTGCGGAACAGCTGCTTTGCGAACTTTTGGCGTGCCGCCCGTGCAGAACGCACGGCTGAACTGTTGCACTCAGACAGAAAATTTTTCAGAAATTCAGAGTATGACTTGACAAAATATGTTGTATTTGATATTATGTTAAGGAAGCGATGATTAATTCGCCGAAGCAGATTCGCCGTGCTAATTAATCAGCTATTAATTATCAACAAATTTTCAAA
>JAJQCI010000360.1:10171-14666 GCA_021202835.1 Clostridiales bacterium
TTTTTCTTATAAAATTATTTTTTTTGGTTTCTTCTTTGATTTCAATAATTCTTTTAATAGTTCAGACAATCAGACGGGCGTATTGTTCGTGTCATTGTCTTTTTTTATGTCAGCGAGGGGGCAAGTATTTATGTTAGGCAAGGATTTATTGGGGCTTCGTGATTTAAGCGGCGACACGATTATGGAGATTTTGACTGTTGCCAGAGAGATGAAAAAGAAGATTGACGATCCTAATTTGAGGGATAATACACTTAACAAGTCAAGTATTATTACACTGTTCTACGAAAATTCCACGAGAACGAAAACGTCCTTTATGCTTGCCGGGGCTTATCTCGGAGGTATCGTTCAGGACTTGGGGGTTACAACAAGCAGTGTCAATAAGGGCGAAAGCCTTATCGATACAGGGCTTAATTTAGACAAGATGGGCGTTAAGTTTATGATTATGCGCCACCAAATGACAGGGGCTTCCGCTGTTTTGGCCAGAAATGTTAAGGCCTGCGTTATAAACGCCGGTGACGGAACAAACGAACACCCCACACAGGCGCTTCTCGATATGTATACTATTTATGATTATCTGGGAGGCTTTAAGGGCTTAAAGGTTGTTATTTTAGGTGACATAAGCCACTCCAGAGTAGCAAGAAGCAACGCCTTCGGCCTTGTTAAGCTTGGGGCGGAGGTTACCCTTGCAGGGCCCTCAACCCTTATCTCCGGCAGTATGAAGGCTTTGGGGGTTAAGGTGACCAGCGATATAAAGGGAGCCATTGCAGACGCCGACGTTGTTATGGGGCTCAGGGTTCAGTTTGAAAGACAGAAAAATATGCCCTTCCCCAACACAAGAGAATATTCGACTCTCTACGGTATAAACAGCAGTCTTCTGCAGTATGCAAAAAAGGACGCTCTTGTTATGCATCCCGGCCCGGTAAACAGGGGAGTTGAGTTTTCAACAGACGTTATCGACGGCAAAAATTCCGTTATAAACATACAGGTTAAAAACGGCGTGGCCGTAAGAATGGCCATTCTTAAGCTTTTATATGAAGCCAACCCCGATTTGGCCTGAGAGAGAGGAGAGTTTTAAGTGAGCATTCTTATAAAAGGCGGCAGAGTTATTGACCCGGCAAACGGCATTGACGATATTTCGGACGTGCTTATTGACGGGGGTAAAATTGTAAAGGCAGAAAAGAATATAAACGACGTAGCCGAAAGAGTCATTGACGCAGAGGGCAAGTGGGTTATGCCCGGGCTTATAGATCTTCACGTTCATTTCAGAGAGCCCGGTTTCGAAAGAAAGGAAACAATAAGAACAGGCTCAAGAGCGGCGGCTATGGGCGGCTTTACAACGGTCTGCTGTATGCCCAACACAGAGCCCGTTGTTGACAATGACATAGTTGTTGAGTTTATAAAGCTTAAGGCCGAAAGAGCCGGCATTGTAAACGTTCTGCCCATAGGGGCTATTTCAAAGGGTATGAAGGGGGAAGAGCTTGCCGATATAGGCAGAATGGCTTCCGCAGGTATCTGTGCTCTTTCGGAGGACGGAAAAAGCGTTTTAAACAGCGCCCTTATGAAGAACGCCATGCGCTACGCCACAATGTTTAATCTCCCTGTTTTCGACCACTGTGAGGATCCCTCTCTTACCGGAAAGGGCCAGATGAACGCAGGGCCTCAGGCGGCTTATATGGGCCTTGCCGGAATTCCAAACGACAGCGAAGAGGTTATTGTGGCAAGAGATATGATATTGGCCGAAAGCACAAAAACGGCTATTCACCTTTGCCACATAAGCACAAAGGGCTCCGTTACGCTTATAAGACAGGCTAAGGAAAGGGGCGTTAAGGTTACCGCAGAAGCAACTCCCCATCATTTTACACTTTGTGACGAGGACATAACCGATTATGACGCAAACTACAAAATGGCACCGCCCCTTAGATCAAGGGAAGACAGAGAAGCAGTAAGACAGGCTCTTGCCGACGGAACAATAGAGGTTATATCCACCGACCATGCGCCTCATCACGTTGACGAGAAAAACTGTGAATTCCAGAATGCCTTAAACGGCATAATAGGCCTTGAAACATCCTTCCCTCTTGCAAATACGGAGCTTGTGGGCGGCGGATATTTAACGCCCTCCGGCCTTGTTGAAAAAATGAGTACAAACCCCGGCAGAATTTTAAGAAACGGCAAGGGAACATTAAGCGTGGGGGCCGACGCAGATGTAACAATTGCCGACCCGAATGAAGAATATATCATAGACGTTGACGATATGGTTTCAAAGGCTAAGAACACCCCCTTCGGCGGCAGAAAGGTAAAGGGCAGAATTCTTTACACCGTTGTAGGCGGAGAGATTGTTGTTGACAACGGCGTTCTTATGAAAAAATAAAAAGGAGAAAATCGAATTATGATAATTGACAGGCTTGTTGAAAAAATTAACGAAACGGGGAACCCTACGGTTGTAGGCCTTGACCCCAGACTTTCCTACATTCCCTCTTATATAACGGAAAAATATTTTACAAAGTACGGAAACTGCCCCAAAGCGGCAGCCAAGTCTATGCTTAAATTTAACAAGAAGATAATTGACGCCGTGTGTGACATAGTTCCGGCTGTTAAGCCACAGATTGCTATGTATGAAAGATACGGAATAGAAGGCCTCAAGGCTTACCAAAAGACGGTTGAATATGCCAAGCTTAAAGGGCTTATCGTTATAGGCGACATTAAGAGAAGTGACATAGCTTCTACAGCCGAGGCCTATTCCGACGGACACATAGGCAGAGTAAGCATAAACGGAGAAAGCTTCGAGGGCTTTAAACACGATTTTATTACACTTAACCCCTATTTGGGCTCCGACAGTATAACGCCCTTCCTTACCGACTGTGAAAATTACGAAAAAGGACTCTTTGTTCTGGCAAAGACTTCAAACCCCAAAAGCGGCGAGCTTCAGGACCTTATCTGTGACGGAAAGCCAATATATGAGCATGTAGGCGCCCTTATTGAAAAATGGGGCGAAGGCCTTATGGGAAAATGCGGCTATTCTTCAGTCGGCGCTGTTGTAGGGGCAACCCATAAGGAACAGGCCGCAAGACTCAGAGAGGTTATGCCACATACATTCTTCCTTGTTCCCGGCTACGGCGCACAGGGCGGCAAGGCGGAGGATTTGGCTGTCTGCTTCAAAGACGGAATAGGGGCCATTGTTAACTCCTCAAGGGGAATAATTGCCGCACATATGAAGGATGAATACAAGACATGCTATACCGACGAAAGAGATTTCGCCAAGGCCGCTAGACAGGCTTGTATAGACATGAAAAACGATTTAAGGAGATGTATCTGATGTTGAAAAAGAATGTTAAAGCCTCTCTCATACTGGAAAACGGAAAGGTCTTTACAGGAAAAGCCTTTGGATATATTAAGGAAACCGTAGGGGAGGTTGTTTTTACAACAAATATGACGGGCTATCAGGAAACACTGACAGACCCCTCCTACGCAGGGCAGATTGTCGTTATGACCTTTCCCCTTATAGGAAACTACGGCGTTAACCTTGAAGACATGGAAAGCAGAAAGCCTTTTCTTAAGGGCTTTATAGTAAGAGAAAAGTGTGACGCTCCCAACAACTGGCGCTGTGAAATGGATATCGACGGCTTTTTGAAGCAGAATAAAATTATGGGCCTTGAAGGCATAGACACAAGAGCCTTAACAAGAGTCTTAAGGGACAACGGCACAATGAAGGGAATTATAACGACCCGTGCCAATGACTTAACGGAAAGCCAGATTAAACAGAAATTCAACACATACACAAACAAGCATGCCGTTGAAGAGGTTACAATAAAGGAAAAATATGTAATTAACGGCATAGGCACCCACTTCGCCGTTCTCGACTGCGGAATTAAACAGGGTATTTTAAGAGAATTGAGCAAGAGAGGCTGTAAGCTGACAGTCTTCCCGGCGTTTACCCCTGCAGAGGAAATTTTGGCGGTTAAGCCAGACGCCCTGTTTTTGGCAAACGGCCCCGGCGACCCGGAGGACATTCCCACTGTTGTTGAAAACGTAAAGAAAATAATAGACACAGGCCTGCCCATTTTGGGAATCTGCCTCGGAAACCAGATCGTTTCCCTTGCTTTGGGCTGTAAGACAAAAAGGCTTAAATTCGGTCATCACGGCGGAAACCACCCGGTTAAAGACACTCAGACGGGAAGAGTTTATATAACCAGTCAAAATCACGAATTTGTTGTCTGCGACCTGCCCGATGACGTTGAGGCTTCTTTTATAAATATAAATGACAATTCAATAGAGGGTATACGTCATAAAACAAAGCCCATTTATACAGTGCAGTTTCACCCCGAGGCTTCACCGGGCCCCCTTGACGTACAGTTCCTTTTTGACAGATTTATAAAAATTACAGAGGGAGTGAGAAACAATGTCAAGGGATAATTCAATTAAAAAGGTTCTTGTTATAGGCTCAGGCCCCATAGTTATAGGTCAGGCCGCCGAGTTCGACTATTCGGGTACTCAGTCC
>JAJQCI010000280.1 GCA_021202835.1 Clostridiales bacterium
AAGAAAAATACAAAATGCATACCGAAAAAGAATATAACAGCTATAAAATTGAAATTTTTAATAAAAATTTTTCAATAAATCTAATAAAAAGTGATACAAATTCTAAAAAATGTGATAAAATAGAGAGTAAGAAGCAGCTCAGGCTTTGGAACGATATTTATTTGCCCGTTATAATTAATAAAACAACATATCTCCCATATTCTCTGTATGAAAGGGACTTAACCTCAGAGGCCGCCCGAAAAAAAGCAGAGAAAATAATAACCGCAAAAATCATAAATGAATATCCGGCTGACGCTCAGGTTTTGAATAAAACCTTAAGTCTTGAAAAAACAGAAGCAGGGTATAAGGTTTCGGCGGAGATTGTTGTCATTAAGCAGATAGGTGTTTTCAGAAAAGGGTAAGCGTGGAACACCTGACCATATGTATTACGAAAGGAAAAATGCTTAGATGGAGAAACAAAAGATAGAAGCCGAAAACAACATTGTTTTAAACGTGTTCGGCAGCTTTGATGAAAATATAAAATATATCGAAAAGCTTTACGGTGTTAAAATCGTAAACAGAAGCGGTGAAATTGTTTTAACCGGCGAAAAAGTCGGCCTGGCGTCAAAGCTTTTGGAGGTTTTGATTCACGAAGCCAAAAAGGAAAACAACATTGACAGACAGATGATAGATTATTTTTCTGAGGAGCTTAAGGAGACGGAGCCCGAAAAAATTGAAAAAATAAGCTCCGACTTTATATGTATGACAGTGGCCGGAAGGGCCATAAGGCCCAAGACAATAGGCCAGCTTAACTATGTCGACGCAATAAGAAAAAACACAATAGTCTTCGGCATAGGCCCTGCCGGAACGGGCAAGACCTACCTTGCCATGGCTATGGCCATTACTGCCTTTAAAAACCACGAGGTCAGCAGAATTATTCTTACAAGGCCGGCCATCGAAGCCGGTGAAAATCTGGGCTTTCTTCCCGGAGATCTTCAGCAGAAGGTTGACCCCTATTTGAGGCCCCTCTACGACGCCCTTTATGAAATAATGGGGGCTGAGACTTTTGCAAAAAATATGGAAAAAGGCGCCATTGAGGTTGCGCCGCTGGCTTATATGAGAGGGCGGACCCTTGACAATTCATTTATTGTTTTAGACGAAGCCCAAAACACAACTCCGGAGCAGATGAAAATGTTTCTTACAAGAATAGGCTTCGGCTCAAAGGCAGTTATCACCGGAGACACAACCCAGATAGACCTGCCCAGAGGCAAAAAGTCAGGCCTTTTGGAGGCAGCCGGGATTCTTAATGACATCGAAGGCATAAGCATAATGGAGCTTACAAACAAGGACGTTGTAAGGCATCCCCTCGTGCAGAAAATCATAAAAGCCTATGAAAAATATGAAGAAAAGAGAGCCAAAGCAGAACGTAAGGATAAAGAGGAACAGAGCCGAAAAAACAGGGGAGGCGGCTCATATAGGAGATACAGAAGATGAAAAACAAAAAAATGACCAACGGCAAGGTTGACCTTATATTCCTTATTATAGCCTATATAGTTACTCTTGCGGCGGCTCTTTCAACCTATTGGGTCAACAGCGGAGACACTATTGAAATAGGCTCTATTTCAGATAAAAAGTATGTTGCCGCAGCTACAACGGAAAACGTAAGAGAGACGGAAAAGCTGCGTCAGGCCGCTATGGACGCCGTAGGGCCTGTGTATGTTACCGACAATGAGGTTATGCCCCAGGTTTTGGCTGAGCTTGAAAGCTATTTTTCGGATATTTCCGCCCTTAGGGAAGAATATGACGGCGAAACGGAAATAACCCAGCTTTCCTCATATGCAAATTTAACAAATAATTCCAATATAAAGCTGACTCAGACTGAGCTTAAAACCCTGTCGGAGCTGAGCGGAATGGAGTTTAACGATTTTATAACCAACATAACCGACCTTGTAACAGAGGTTTTGGAGGGCGGCGTTTCCGACGTTGACGAAGCGCTTTTAAGCATAAAGGAAAGGCTTTATCTTTCAAGCGTAGACAACTCTCTTGTAGGGGTGGGCTATGACATTATTACAGGCTCGCTTAAAAATAACGTCTTTATCGACGAAGAAGCCACAGCGGCGGCTCAGGCTGCGGCGGCAGACGAGGTTTCTCCTGTTTTGATACTCAAAAATCAAAAAATCGTTGACGAAAACGAGGTTATAACCGAAGAAGCCTATTATGCTTTGGAGGCCTGCGGCTTTATAAGGTCTGAAAGCTATAAAATGAATCTTATTCCCTTCGGGGGAAAATGCATTATAATCACTGTGATTTTTCTGGGGATAATTCTCTATTTTACCAATTTTAACAGAAAGAGAATTTTAAACGGAAATGAAGGCCTTCTTCTTTTCACACTTTACATACTTTTGATTGTTTTGTCATTTGCCACAAGCACTCTTAATTATATGTTTGTGCCTATTTTGGGTTTTCTTGTTATCGTTACTCTTCTTTTGTCAACGGGAATCGCCCTTATATTCATACCCGTTGTAACAGTGTTAACCATGCTCATTACAGGGGGCGACGCTGGCTATTTTCTCTTTTTCATAGCCAGCGGCCACATTATGGTTCTTATGGTCTGCACAACCAAAAAGAGAGGCAAAGCTCTTTTCAACGGCTTTATAGCTTCGGTTTTAAGCGGAATGGTTTTGTTGGGAATTTCATTTGCAGACGGTACGGCTATCGGCATTTTGACATTTGCCGAAGCAGCTTTGTCGGCTCTTATTTCCTTTGTATATGTTCTTGTGGCAGTGGGCAGTCTTTACGTTTTCGAAGCCGTTTTCGGAATAGCCTCCGACCTTCGTCTGTCAGAGCTTGTTAACCCCGACCAGCCCCTTATAAAAAGGCTTCTTCTCGAAGCCCCCGGCACATATCAGCACAGCCTTGTTGTAGCCAATTTGGCGGAAACAGCCGCCTACGAAATCGGCGCAAACCCCACACTTGCAAGAGTGGGCGCATATTATCACGACATAGGAAAGCTGACAAACCCTCAGTATTTTACCGAAAATATAAAGGGAGATTCTCCCCATGACCATCTTGACGCCTATACAAGCGCAAGAATTATAAAGCTTCACGTTGAAGACGGGCTTAAATTGGGAAAGAAACACAGGCTTCCCTCTCCTATTTTGGATATTATATATGAACATCACGGAACGGGGCTTATTAAGTTCTTCTATTATAAAGCCAAAAACAACAAAAAATCAACCAGAGAGGTCAAAGAGGAGGACTTCAGATATCCCTGCCGCCGCCCTTCCTCCAAAGAGTCGGCGGTTATAATGATTGCTGATACGTCGGAGGCAGCTGTAAGAAGCATGATGTCCAACAAAAAAGAAGGGGAAACAGTTGATTTGGATACCGTATTAAAGGGAATAATAGACGATAAGGTTAAAGACGGCCAGCTTACCGACAGCGGCCTTACAATAAAGGATCTTGACATTATACAAAAGGTTCTTGTCGATATATTTAAAGGAATGTATCACAACAGAATAGCCTATCCCACTGACGAAAAAAAGACGGCAGACAACAAAACCGCTGCGCCGGCGGCCGCCAATAAAACCGAAAACAAGCCGGATGGTGCTAAGGGAAAGGACGGAGCAAAATGAAGCTTTTGTTTGAAAATGAAACAGACTTTTCGGTGAGCGGCGAACTTATGAAGCTTTTCGAAAGGGCGGCCTCCGAAGCCCTTAAATATGAAGGCTTTTCGGATAACGTTGAAATAAGCCTTACAATAGTTTCGGGAGAGGAAATAAGAAAGTTTAACAAAAAATTCAGAGGTATTGACGCTGAGACAGATGTTCTTTCCTTTCCTCTTATAGATTTTGAGGGGGAACTTCCCGATTTTTCGGGGCATGTTGTTCCCCTAGGGGATATTATAATAAGCATTGACAGAGCAAAACAGCAAAGTATAGAATATAACCACAGTCTCGAAAGAGAGCTGGGATTTCTGACGGTTCACAGTATGCTTCATCTTATGGGCTATGATCATATGACGGAAGAGGAAGAAAGGGTTATGTTTTCGAAGCAGAGAGAAATACTTGATATAATGGGGCTTAAAAGATGATAAACTGGGATGAGCTTGAAAAAATCGTAAATAACTGCGGAAGATGTGAGCTGTGCAGAGGCAGGCACAACGTTGTTTTGGGCACGGGAAACAGAAACTCAAAAATTATGTTTGTAGGTGAAGGCCCGGGCTATCACGAGGATATGCGGGGGGAGCCTTTTGTAGGCCCTGCCGGTCAGCTTCTTGATAAGATGTTGGCGTCTATAGGTTTAAACAGGCAGGAGGTTTATATTGCAAATGTTGTCAAATGCCGTCCTCCGGGAAACAGGGACCCTCTCCCCGAGGAAAGAGAAACCTGCCTTAATTATTTGAGGATTCAGTATTTGCTTATAAATCCCAAAATAATTGTGTGTTTAGGCAGAATCGCCGCTATTTCACTTATAACGCCGAATTTCTCGATAACAAGAGACAGGGGAAAGTGGTTTTACAAAAAAGGTGTTCAGTTTACCGCCACCTATCACCCCTCTGCCCTTTTGAGAGACGAAAGCAAAAAGCGTCTCGCCTGGGAAGATTTAAAAGCCATAAAAGAAAAATTAAACGAATTGGAGAACAATTAAATGGAAAATAATTTCAAATCGGGTTTTGTGTCTATAGTAGGCCGCCCAAACGTGGGAAAGTCAACAATAATGAATCTGCTCATAGGCGAAAAAATTGCCATAATGAGCCACAGACCCCAAACAACAAGAAACAAAATAAGAACGATTTTAACCGAAGACGATTTTCAGGCTGTTTTCATAGACACCCCCGGTCTTCACACCCCTAAAAGCAAGCTGGGAGACTATATGGTAAAATCAGCCGAAAACGCTCTTAAAGAAGTTGACATAGTTCTTTATGTGGTTGAGCCCTATGAGGAAATAAAAAAATCCGACATGGATATTATAGAAAGGCTTAGGGGTATAAAAACTCCCGTTTACCTTATTATCAACAAGATAGACACTGTTGAGAGGGACGAGGTTTTAAAGGTTATAGACGCCTACAGAAAGGCTTATGACTTTAAAGAAATTCTGCCATTTTCCGCTCTTAAGGCCATAAATGCCGAAGACCTTAAGGAGCTTATAAAAAAAGGCCTTCCCGAAGGGCCCAAATATTTTCCCGATGATATGATAACGGATCAGCCCGAAAGACAGCTTTGTGCCGAAATTATAAGAGAAAAGGCCCTTTTCCTTTTAGATGAAGAGGTTCCCCACGGTATAGCCGTAGAAGTAACGGATATGAAAAAGAGAGATGAAGGAGACTTAACCGACGTTTTTGCCAACATATACTGTGAAAAGAATTCTCATAAGGGCATAATAATAGGCAAACAGGGGGCAATGCTAAAAAAAATAGGCACTAAGGCCAGAGGTGATATAGAAAGACTATTGGGAAACAAGGTTAACCTAAAGCTTTGGGTCAAGGTTAAAAAAGACTGGCGTGACAAAGAAAACATGCTGAATGAATTCGGCTATAATAAGAAAAATATTTAAAAAAATAAGCCGGCGGCACTTTTAACAGGTGTGTCGCCGGCTTTATTGTTTTATACTTCATCTGCGATTTTATAGAGAAGCTTTTCGGTGTCTTCCCAGCCGAGACAGGCATCTGTAATGCTCTTGCCGTAAACATAATTATGGCAGATAGGCTGGTTGCCTTCCAGAAGGTAGCTTTCAATCATAACCCCTTTTACAACATTTTTTAAAATAATGTTGCAGTTTCGGCTATGTAAAATTTCGCTTACTATTCTGGGCTGTTCTTTAAATTTCTTGCCTGAATTGGCGTGGTTTGCGTCTACGATTATGGCAGGGTTCTGATAACTGCCCTTGGCGTAGAGGTCGGCGGCCAAAATCAAGTCTTCATAGTGATAGTTTTGAAGGTTGTTGCCATGCTTATTTGTTGAGCCTCTCAAAATAGCATGGGCATAGGGATTTCCGCTTGTGGAAACCTCATAGCTGTTTTGTGTAAACTCGTGGCTGGCCTGAGCCGCCTTTATAGAGTTAAACATAATTGTCAAATCTCCCGAGGTGGGGTTTTTCATACCTACGGGAACATCTATTCCGCTTGAGGCCAGTCTGTGCTGCTGATTTTCAACACTTCTTGCCCCTACGGCAACATATCCCAGCATATCTTCAACATAGGGGAGGTTTGCCGGATAAAGCATTTCATCAGCCGCAGTAAGGTGGCTTTCTTTTATTGCTCTGATGTGAAGGTGTCTCAGGGCTAAAATTCCGTCAAGAATATTAGGCTCTTTCTTGGGGTCGGGCTGATGGAAAATTCCCTTATATCCCTCTCCGGTTGTTCTGGGCTTGGCTGTGTAAATTCTGGGAATTATAAAAAGCTTTTCCTTAACCTTTTCATTTACCTCCGCAAGGCGTGAAATATATTCACAAACAGGGTCTTCTCTGTCGGCCGAACAGGGGCCTACAATAACAACAAATCTGTTGTCCTTGCCTTCCAATATATCTTTGAGTTCTCTGTCTCTTTCCGCTTTTACCTTTTTAAGCTCATCGGGCATTTCCATCATGCTTATAACCTCTTCAGGCGAAGGCATTTTTCTTATTTTGGTAAAACTCATAGTTACTTGCTCCTTTAAATAAAGCCCCAAGTCTCGGCAAGGGGCTTTTTTTAGTTATATTTTTAAATTATACCGTTTCGGCGGTTATAATTTCATCTGAGCTGACTGCTGTTTCAAGTGCAGCCTCTCTTACGGCTTCATAGGTAGAAATTTCCTCGGCTTCGTCCTGAGCCTCTTTGTCAACAAGCTTAAGGTCAATCTTTCTGTAGCTGTTCATACCTGTTCCGGCAGGGATGAGCTTACCGATTATAACATTTTCCTTAAGGCCTATAAGTGAGTCAACCTTACCCTTAATAGCTGCTTCCGTAAGAACTCTTGTTGTTTCCTGGAAGGAAGCTGCCGCAAGGAAGGAGTCTGTTGCCAGTGAGGCCTTTGTTATGCCTAAGAGGGTTCTTGTGCCTACGGGCAGAGCCAAATAGCCCTTGAGAAGCTTAGGCAGGCCGTTTTCTTCGGCATAAACATTATATTCGTCAATTTTATTGTTATAGCTTAAAAGATTTCCGCTGTGTCCCGGCATATATTCGGCTGTGTCTTCGGGAAGACGGGCCATAATCTCTTCGTTATATTCGAATATGCCTTCGTTTAATGCGGCTGCATTGTTGTTATAGGCTTCTATATCGGAAGGTCTTTCCAATGTGAATATTGACTCTGCCGCCGTGCCGGAGATTCGCTTTGTGTTGATTTGGGAGCTTTCGGCGTTTCTCTTTATGAAATCTTCCGTAAGCTCTTCAAATTCGAGCCAGTCAACGAAGCTGCCGGCTAAGATGTCTGTGTCGCCGCCGTCTTCGGCTTTAACTCTCTTAAGCATCTGGTGAATAATGATTTCGATATGCTTATCGTTTATGTCAACACCCTGAAGTCTGTAAACTCTCTGAACCTCTTTAAGAATATAGTCCTGAACGCCCCTTATACCGTTTATTCTCAAAATGTCATGGGGGTCGATAGAGCCTTCCGTAAGGGGTGTGCCTGCTTCGATTTCGGTGTCGTTCATAACCTTGATTCTTGCCCCGTAGGGTATTACATATTCTGTTGTGTTTCCGCCGGATTCTTCAACGAAAACCTTGCTCTGGTTCTTAAGGTCTGAAACAGTAACCTTGCCGCCCTTTTCAGCAATTATAGCAACTCCCTTGGGTTTTCTTGCTTCGAAAAGCTCTTCAACTCTGGGAAGACCTTGTGTAAGGTCGTTGCCCGAAACGCCGCCGGTGTGGAATGTTCTCATAGTAAGCTGAGTACCGGGCTCGCCGATTGACTGAGCCGCAATCGTACCTACGGACTCACCTATTCTTACAAGTCTGCCCGAAGCCATATTTGCCCCGTAGCACTTTGAACAAATACCGTTTTTACAGTGGCAGGAAAGAATATTTCTTATATAAACCTTTTCTATGCCGGCGGCCACAATAGCGTCGGTCTTGTCTGGGGTGATCATTGTGTCGGCCTTAACGAGAAGCTCACCTGTCTCGGGATGATAGATGTCGTTTACGGAGAAACGGCCTCTTATTCTGTCGCCCAAAGGCTCGATTGTTTCTCTTCCGTCCATAAAGGCGGAAACCCACATTCCGGGAATTTCGTCATGGCCTTCTGCGCAGTCATACTCTCTTATGATCATTTCCTGAGATACGTCTACGAGACGTCTCGTAAGATAACCTGAGTCGGCCGTACGAAGAGCCGTGTCAGAAAGACCCTTTCTTGCGCCGTGAGCGGAAATGAAGTATTCCTGAACGGAAAGGCCCTCACGGAAGTTAGCCTTTATGGGAAGCTCGATTGTATCACCTGTAGGCGAAGCCATAAGACCACGCATACCGGCAAGCTGTTTAATCTGTCTGTTTGAACCTCTGGCGCCTGAGTGGGCCATCATATAAATGTCGTTATACTGGCCGAGATTTTCAAGAAGAGCGTCGGTAATCTTCTTATCCGCTTCTTCCCAAACCTGTATAACCTTTGCGTGACGTTCTTCGTCGGTCATAAGACCTCTTCTGAACATCTTTGTAATCTTTTCAACCTCTCTGTCGCCTTCGTCAAGATAAGCCTGTTTAGATTCGGGAATCTTCATGTCGGAAACCGAAACCGTAAGGGCGGCTCTTGTTGAGAACTTAAAGCCCAGAGACTTGATATTATCCAAAACAACGGCTGTTTCGGTTGCCGGGTGTTTGTTTATACAGCGGTTGATAATTTTACCCAGTTCCTTTTTGCCTGTTAAGAAGTCAATCTCATATTCGAAGAGATTTTCTTCCTTGCTTCTGTCGACAAAGCCTATATCCTGGGGAATTATTTCATTGAATATAATACGTCCGGCCGTTGTTTCAACTATTTTTGACCTTTCGACTCCGTCTATGGTAAGGGTTCTTCTGACTCTTATTGCCTCGTGAAGAGTGATTACATTGTTGTCATAAGCAAGTCTTGCTTCGTTTTCGTCTTTGAAAACGTGAACCAAATTGCCGTATTCATCTCTGTTTTCTCCTCTTTTAAGAGTAAGATAATATATACCCAAAACCATATCCTGAGTGGGAACGGTAACGGGTTCACCGTCGGAGGGCTTAAGAAGGTTGTTAGGTGAAAGCAGAAGGAATCTGCATTCTGCCTGGGCTTCAACCGACAGAGGAACGTGAATAGCCATCTGGTCGCCGTCGAAGTCGGCGTTGTATGCCGTACATACAAGGGGATGAAGCTTCAGGGCCTTGCCTTCTACAAGAACGGGCTCGAAAGCCTGAATACCCAGTCTGTGAAGTGTGGGGGCTCTGTTAAGCATAACGGGGTGTTCCTTTATAACGTTTTCAAGAACGTCCCAAACCTCGGGCTGAAGTCTTTCAACCATTCTCTTGGCCGACTTTATGTTGTGGGCAAGCTCAAGCTCAACAAGCTTTTTCATAACGAAGGGCTTAAACAGCTCAATAGCCATTTCTTTGGGCAGACCGCACTGGTAAATCTTAAGGGTGGGGCCGACTACGATAACGGAACGGCCCGAATAGTCAACTCTCTTGCCCAAAAGGTTCTGGCGGAAACGGCCCTGCTTACCCTTTAAAAGGTCGGATAAGCTCTTTAAGTCTCTGTTGCCGGGACCTGTGACTGCCTTGCCTCTTCTGCCGTTGTCGATAAGGGCGTCAACGGCCTCCTGAAGCATTCTCTTTTCGTTTCTTACGATAATATCGGGAGCCTGAAGCTCTATAAGCCTTTTAAGACGGTTGTTTCTGTTTATAACTCTTCTGTAAAGATCGTTTAAGTCTGAAGTGGCAAACCTGCCGCCGTCCAGCTGGACCATAGGACGGAGATCCGGAGGGATAACCGGTATAGCGTCCAAAATCATCCATTCGGGCTTATTTCCCGAATTTCTGAAGGACTCTATAACCTCAAGCTTTTTAATTATTCTGACCTTTTTTTGCTTTGAGGCCGCCTTGCTGTTGCTTTTAAGCTCTGCCTTATATTTGGCGGCTTCAGCGTCTAAGTCTATAGCGGCCAAAAGCTCTTTAATGGCTTCGGCACCCATGCCTACTCTGAATGTGTTTCCGTATTTGTCATAGGCCTCTCTGTACTGGGGTTCTCTTAAAATTTCTTTATATTCAAGGTCGGTTTTGCCCGGATCGAGAACTATATAAGCCGCAAAGTAGAGAACCTCTTCAAGCTTTTTGGGGCTGATTCCCAAAAGTATGCCCATTCTGCTGGGGATACCCTTGAAATACCAAATATGTGAAACGGGAGCGGCAAGCTCGATATGCCCCATTCTTTCACGTCTTACCTTTGACTTTGTTACTTCAACGCCGCAGCGGTCGCAGACAGTGCCCTTATAGCGGATTCTCTTATACTTTCCGCAGTGACACTCCCAGTCCTTTGTGGGGCCGAAAATCTTTTCACAGAAAAGACCGTCTACCTCGGGCTTTAAAGTTCTGTAGTTAATAGTTTCGGGCTTTAAAACCTCGCCGTGAGACCATTCTCTTATTTTTTCAGGAGATGTAAGTCCTATTCTGATTGAATCAAAAACTATCTGGTCTGAATCCTTATTTGCAGACATTTACTACCTCCCCTTTCTTTAATCATCTATTTCGTCTGTATCATCGGAATATTTAAAGCTGTCGATGTCAAAATCCTTTTCGGCGTTCATAAGCCTTTTGTCAAGCTCGCTGAGCTCAGAATCGTCATCGTCATCATCGTCAAAATCAACGCTGTCAAGGTTAAGGCTGCTTAAAACTCCGCCGATAACGTCATTATCGTCTTTTTCAATAACAGCATTTTCATCTACGGGGGCAGGGCCCTTGGCGATAATATTGTCTTCAGTACCTTCTATATTAACCGTAAGCTCGTCAACATCGTCTATAGACTCTTTTATGTCGACTTCTTCATTGTTTTCATTTAAAATTTTAATATCGAGACAAAGGGCCTGAAGCTCTTTTAGAAGAACCTTAAACGACTCGGGAATTCCCGGTTCGGGTATATTCTGACCCTTAACAATAGCTTCGTAGGTTTTAACTCTTCCCACAATATCGTCGGATTTGACGGTAAGAATTTCCTGAAGAGTATATGCTGCGCCGTATGCCTCCAGCGCCCAAACCTCCATCTCGCCGAATCTCTGGCCGCCGAACTGGGCCTTGCCGCCCAAAGGCTGCTGGGTTACAAGTGAATAAGGGCCTGTTGAACGGGCGTGAATCTTGTCTTCAACAAGGTGGTGGAGCTTAAGATAGTGCATGAAGCCTATTGTTGTGGCGTTGTCGAAGGGCTCGCCGGTGCGTCCGTCACGAAGCTGAACACGGCCCGTGTGGTTTATAGGCACGCCCTTCCATTCTTCTCTGTGAGCCTTGTTTCCTTCAAGGAAGGCATAAATTTCGTCGTTAATTTTGCCCTTCCACTTAGCTTCGAAATCTTCCCATTCGGAATTTGCAAAGTCGTTTGCAAGCTCAAGAGTGTCCATAATGTCTTTTTCTCTTGCGCCGTCGAAAACGGGAGTTGCGACCTTAAAGCCCAGAACATTTGCCGCAAGTCCCAAGTGAATTTCAAGAACCTGACCTATATTCATACGTGAGGGAACGCCCAGAGGGTTAAGAACTATGTCAAGGGGTCTGCCGTTGGGAAGGAAGGGCATATCTTCAACGGGAAGAACTCTCGAAACAACACCTTTGTTTCCGTGACGGCCGGCCATCTTGTCACCTACCGAGATTTTTCTTTTTTGAGCAATATAAACTCTTACAAGCTTGTTTACGCCGGGGCCCAGCTCGTCACAGTTTTCTCTTGTGAATATTTTAACGTCAACAACAGTACCGCTTTCACCGTGGGGAAGTCTTAAAGAGTTGTCTCTTACTTCTCTGGCCTTTTCGCCGAAAATCGCCCGAAGAAGTCTTTCCTCTGCGGTAAGCTCTGTTTCGCCCTTGGGAGTAACCTTGCCTACGAGAATGTCGTTTGCGTTAACCTCGGCGCCTATTCTTATAATGCCGTTTTCGTTAAGAACTCTCAAAGCGTCTTCGCCAACGTTGGGAATATCGTTTGTTATTTCCTCGGCGCCCAGCTTAGTGTCTCTTGCTTCACATTCGTGCTCTTCTATATGAACTGAGGTATAAACGTCTTCCGCAACAAGCTTTTCCGAAAGGAGAACGGCGTCCTCATAGTTATAGCCTTCCCATGTCATAAAGCCTATAAGGGGGTTCTTGCCCAGAGCAAGCTCTCCGTCCTTTGTGGAGGGGCCGTCGGCTATAATGTCGCCGGCTTCTATTCTGTCGCCCTTGTCTACTATAGGCTTCTGATTTATACAGGTAGACTGGTTTGATCTTGTAAATTTGATAAGGGGATATCTGTCTTTTTCTCCCTTATCTGTAATAATAACTATTTCAGCAGCGTCAACAGTGTCAACATAGCCGCTGTTTTTGGCCACAACAACAACGCCCGAGTCTTTAGCCGTCTTATATTCCATACCGGTACCTACTATAGGGCTTTCGGTAGTTAAAAGAGGAACGGCCTGACGCTGCATGTTTGAACCCATAAGGGCTCTTGTTACGTCGTCGTTTTCAAGGAAGGGAATAAGGGCGGTAGCCACCGAAACAAGCATCTTGGGAGATACGTCCATAAGCTCGACTCTGTCCTGATTTATTTCAACGTTGTCAACGCCCAGCCTGGCGGTAACCTTGTTGTGAACGAAGTGGCTGTCGGCGTCAAGGGGCTCGTTTGCCTGGGCAATTACATAGCCCTCTTCTTCGTCTGCTGTAATATATATAACGTCGTCTGTAACGACCGACTTTCCGTCCTCCCCTTTAACAACTATTCTGTAGGGGGCTTCTATAAAGCCGTATTCGTTAATTCTGGCGTATGCCGCAAGAGAGTTTATAAGGCCGATGTTGGGGCCTTCGGGAGTCTCTATGGGGCACATTCTGCCGTAGTGGGAGGTATGAACGTCACGAACCTCGAAGCCGGCTCTCTCTCTTGAAAGACCGCCGGGGCCCAGAGCCGAAAGACGTCTCTTGTGTGTCAGCTCGCCCAAGGGGTTGTTCTGGTCCATAAACTGGGAAAGCTGGGAGCTTCCGAAAAACTCTTTTATAGCCGCCTTAACGGGCTTGATGTTTATAAGAGCCTGGGGAGTGATTGAGTCTTTGTCCTGAGTGGACATTCTCTCTCTTACAACCCTCTCCATACGTGTAACGCCTATTCTGAACTGGTTTTGAAGAAGCTCGCCTACGGCACGGATACGTCTGTTGCCCAAATGGTCGATGTCATCCTTGTTTCCTATGTCATAGTCAAGATGAATACAATAATTTATTGTAGCCATAATATCATCATAGGTAATGTGTTTGGGGTTAAGCTCGCTTAAGTTTGTGCGGATGCTTACCTTTAAATCGTCTGCATCTTCACAGTTTTCGAGAATTTCCTTTAAAACCGGAAAGTAAACGAGAACGTCGTCTTTAAGGCCGAAGTCTTTGGCGCTTAAGCCGTAGCCTTCTATAAAGGGATTAAGGGCAACCTGCTTGTTTGTAAGAATTTTGCATCTTTCTCCGTCTTCCTTAACAATATATACCGAAGCGATGCCCGAATTCTGAACAGCGTCGCAAAGGGCTCTGTCAAGCTTTGTGCCTGCTTCGCATATGATTTCACCTGTAAGGGGGTCAACAGCGTCCTCTGCAAGCTTATAGCCGTTTATTCTGTTTTTAAGCATAAGCTTTTTGTTATATTTATAACGTCCCACCTTCGCCAAATCATATCTTTTTGGGTCGTAGAACATATTGTTAATGAGGGCTTCCGAAGATTCGAGAGTAGGGGGCTCGCCGGGTCTTATTTTTTTGTAAAGCTCTACAAGAGCCTCGGCGTAGTTGGTGGTTGTGTCCTTTTCGAGTGTGGCCGTAATTTTGGGCTCGTCTCCGAAAAGGTCATAAATTTCCTCTTCGCTGCCTTTCTTTGTGGGGCTTAAGGCTCTTACCAGAATAGTAACGGGCAGCTTTCTCGTTCTGTCGACTCTTACGCTGAAAACATCGTTTGAGTCTGTTTCATATTCAAGCCATGCGCCTCTGTTGGGGATAACCTGTGAGGTTAAGAGGTTTTTGCCGGCTTTATCCTTTTCAATTGCATAATAAATACCGGGAGAACGAACCAGCTGGCTTACTATAACTCTCTCCGCACCGTTTATAACAAAAGTGCCCGTGTCTGTCATAAGAGGGAAATCACCCATAAAGATTTCCTGTTCTTTTATTTCATCAAGTTCCTTGTTGCGAAGTCTTACTTTAACATACAGGGGAGCAGCGTAGGTTGCATCGCACTTTTTACACTCCATAATGGTGTATTTGGGAGGTCTGTCAAGTGAGAAATCCAAAAATTCAAGTATAAGATCTCCGTTATAATCGCTCATAGGAGATATATCGTCAAACACCTCTCTCAGTCCGTCAGTTTTAAACCACTCATAGCTGTCTTTTTGAAGCGCTAAAAGATTGGGCATTTCAAGCACTTCCTGAACGGTTTCATAGCTTACTCTCTGAACGTGGCCAAGCTTCACAGGCTTCATTCTGTCTTTTTCCATACGCCTTCACTCCTTATATTTTTTGTATTGCAAGCATACAAAGACGCCGAAAC
>JAJQCI010000365.1 GCA_021202835.1 Clostridiales bacterium
CAAATACATTTATATCATTAAGATTGTCAATGCCCTTTGACTGAAGCTCATTCGCCATAATAATAAAAATCACGGCGGTAGCCCCTGCATCGTCTACGGCTCTGTGGTGGTTTAAAAGACTGACCCCCAGATGGTCACAGACTGTGTCAAGCTTGTGATTTTTAAGATTTCCGTATAAGGCTCTGGCAAGGCCCAAAGTATCCAGAACGGTATTTTCGATTTTTATGCCTGCCTCAAGACCGAAACGCCTTATAAAGCCTATGTCGAAGCCTACGTTATGCCCGACAAGAACGCTGTCGCCGCAGAACTCCAAAAATTTCGGCACAACCTCCTCCTCGGGGGGCTTTCCCTCCAGCATATCGTCTGTTATTCCCGTAAGCTTAACAATCTTGTCGCTTAATTTTCTTCCCGGGTTTATAAAGGCTGAAAATTTGTCTGTAACCTCTCCGTTTTTAACCTTTACGGCCCCTATTTCTATAATTTTGTCTGTTTCCTTTTTAAGGCCCGTTGTTTCAAGGTCGAAAACAACAAATTCGGCGTCAAACCCCTGCCCCTTCTGATTTTCGCAGATTGAGCCCAAATCGTCTATAATATAGGCTTCACAGCCGTATAGTATCTTTATCCCCGTGTCCTTAGCGGCGTCAATAGCTTCGGGGAAGGCCTGAACAACGCCGTGATCCGTCAGGGCGATGGCTCTGTGGCCCCACTCCTTTGCCCTTTTTGCATAGGCTGTTATGGGGGTGATAGCGTCCATATCGCTCATGTTTGTGTGGAGATGAAGCTCAACCCTCTTTTTCTCCGCATTGTCGAAGCGAGTTTTCTCGGGAGCTTCTGCGGCGCAGATTTCCTTCATCATCAAGACGGTTTCCCTGTCGAATGTGTCGTCGGTTACAACGCCCTTTACCTTAATGTATTTTTCCTTTTTCTTGCTTTTTTCAACCAATTCCTTATAGCTGTCTTCATATTCCTCAGGGTCGGCGAAAAACTTAACCGTTACTGAATAGGTTTCGTCCGTTATCTGAGTTTTTACTATGTATTTCTTTTTTCTGGTTTCGGTAATTTCCGTACTTATAATTCGTCCCTTGAAAACAACGGTTTCGCCCTCGTTCAGATTTCCCTTTATGGGCACAGGCTCGTCCTCTATTTCGGCGATTTTGGCCGATATTCTGGGCATTCTCTTCTTTGGTTCAGAAACAGCCGCCGCAGGGCGGTAAACCTCCCATGGAGCGTCGCTTTCATAAAATTTTTCAACAGCGGCCGCCGCTTCCTTTTTGTCGGACTTTTGGAGCTTTCCGTCTTCAAATTCTACACGATAGTCCAGGTTGAAGCGTTCCTTTAACAGGCCGCTTATAACCTTGTCTATTTTGTTGTTGTAAAGCAAAAACGCCCCGGGCCTTTTAAGCTTAAAGAGAATTCTGTCCTCGGAAACCTCGTTTTCACTGTCTGTAAGAGAAAAGTAGCAAAACCTGTTTACCTCTCTTACTGCACAGAGTATATTCTTAAAATATTTCTTTAATATAGAAGAAATGTCCTCTTTTGTGTCATATTTAACAAAAACCTGTGTCTTGTTTACAAAGTCAAAGCTGTTGACAAGACTGTCCTTAAAAACAGGGAGAAAGTCTTCATTGACAATATTCCTGCCTTCAAGCTCAACCTCTATAAGAGCCTGCCCTTTATAAACCCTAACGGATTTAACGTCAAGCCCTCTTAAACTGCTTTTAACCACCGCCGGCATCTCCAGTCCGCCGAAAACCTTTGTAAAATTCCTGTTTTCCATTTAATCAAATCCTTAAATGATTTTTTCAAAACTCAGCCGTAAATATAATTAATCTGTTAGGGTGCTGAGATTTGTATATAGTCATTGATCCTTATATTATGCCTTCTTTAACAGCAGTTGAAGTATTGCCGTCACAGCTTATCGATTTCCTTCATAAGCTCGTCCACAAGTCTGTCTTCGGCTACCGAGCGTATAATCTCGCCTTTTTTGAAAATAATGCCCATGCCGTTTCCTCCGGCGATTCCTATATCGGCTTCTCTGGCTTCGCCGGGGCCGTTTACGGCACAGCCCATAACAGCCACCTTGATATCCTTATCAATATTTTGACAGCGCTTTTCAACCTGATTTGCAATTGAAATAAGGTCGATTGAAGTTCTTCCGCAGGTAGGGCAGGAAACAAATTCTATGCCGAATTTTCTTATTTCAAGGGATTTAAGAACAGCCTTGGACGCCTTGACCTCTTCAACGGGGTCGCCTGTTAAAGAAACCCTTATTGTGTCCCCTATTCCTCTTGAAAGAATAGCCCCTAAGCCTACGGCTGACTTAACCGTTCCGCCGTAAACAGTTCCGGCTTCGGTGATGCCTACGTGAAGAGGATAATCTACACTTTCGGAAAGAAGAGTATATGTTTCTATTGACTTAGGCACGCTTGAAGCCTTGATTGAAATAACAATATCTTCAAAATCATATTTTTCAAGAATTCTGACGTGCTTCATTGCGCTTTCAACAAGCCCCTCGGCAGTGACATGGCCGTATTTTTCCAAAACGGACTTTTCCAAAGAGCCGGAGTTTACCCCTATCCTTATGGGAATTTTCCTCTCCTTTGCCTTGTCTATAACAGCCTTAACCCTTTCCTCACTGCCTATGTTTCCGGGGTTTATTCTCAGCTTGTCAACTCCCCCCTCCATAGCCGCAAGGGCAAGGCGGTAGTCAAAGTGAATATCCGCCACAAGGGGAATGTTGATTCTTTTTACGATTTCCTTAACGGCCTCCGCCGCCTCCATATCAGGCACGGCAACCCTTGTTATTTCACAGCCGGCTTCTTCCAAAGCCTTTATTTGGGCCACCGTAGCGGCCACGTCTCTCGTGTCAGTGTTGCACATTGACTGTATGGCGATGGGGTTATTCCCCCCTATTTTAACTCCGCCTATATTTACCTCTCTTGTTTTTCTCCTGTTATACACTTTAAACCCTCTCTTCTTAATAGAAATGTTGTAACAGTTCAGCCAATCAACTCGCAAAGCGTCTGCTTATGCAGCCGGCGCCGCTTACACGGCTCAATTTTTGCGAGTTAATTGGCGCTCCGCTCACGTTTTGCTGTGGGACTTATGAAAAATTTTGATTTTCCATAAGTCCCACAGCAAAACGTGGCTGAACTGTTACGAAAAAATTCTGAACACATCGTGAAACGCAACCACCAGCCCGAAGCCCATTATAATAACAAAGCCCACAAGGTTTATAAACCCTTCCTTTTCGGGGGCTATGGGGCGGCGTCTCAAAATTTCTATTAAATATACAAATATCTTTCCTCCGTCAAGGGCAGGAATGGGCAAAAGATTCATAACCCCCAGGTTTGCGCTTAAAAGGGCTGTTATGTTAAGCATATTTATAACAAGAACCAAAATTCCCCGGCTTATGCTTTCGTCATAAACCTCTCCCACAACTGTTGTAAGCCCTATGGGCCCGGCAACGTCGTCCATTGAAACCTGTGCGGTAAAAAGCTGACCCAGCCCCACAACCGTCATCTTAACGAGAAAAAACATATCATGCCAGCCGCAGCTTATCGCTTCCAAAAGCTCTGTTTTGGGTATGCTCTCATCTGCCCCCGACAAAAAGCCGGCCTTGGGCTGAGCCATAACCCCAAGCTTATATGCGCCGTTTTCGTCAGGTGAAAGAAGAAATGAAAAATAAAGCCTTTCACCGTTCCTCTCTACAGCTACGGTTATGTTTCTGTCGGCATACTTGCTTATTTCATAGGTAAGCTCTGAATATATGCTTACCTTTTTGCCGTTAATTTCAACAATTCTGTCTCCGGCTTCAATTCCGGCCGTCTCCGCAGGATATCCCTCAACAACCCCGGCAAGCTCCGTCGTTGTATAGCTCCAGCTGAAATTTATAAAGCTTAACAGCCAAAGCCAAAACGAAATTCATAAAAGGGCCGGCAAGACAGATAAAAATCCTTTTATATACATTTGCGTCCAAAAAGCCCTGAACTCCCGTCTCCGGGTCGGACTTATCCGCCATTCGGCAAAAGCCCCCTAATGGAACACACCTTACCGAATACATAACGCCGCCCTTTGTAAAGGAGCATATTTTCTTGCCCATGCCTACGGCAAATTCTTCAACGGTTACCCCCGAAAGCCTTGCGGCGGCGAAGTGGCCACCTTCGTGTATTATAACAATAACACAAAATATAAGCAAAGTAAAAATTATTGAAATTAAAGACATTAATTACACCTCAATCCCTCTCGTATATTCTCTGGCCCAGCTGTCGGCTTCGAAAACATCCGAAAGAGTATAGTTATATTTTACATTATATGCACTGACGGTCTTTTCTATAAGCTCCCCTATTTCATAAAATTTTATGTCCTTCTTTAAAGCTCTCGAAACCGCCACCTCATTTGCCGCATTTAAAACCGCAGGCATTGTGCCGCCGATTTTAATGGCTTTAAGGGCCATATCCAAACATTTGAAAACCTTGAGGTCCGGCTTTTCGAAGGTAAGAGTACCTATTTTGAAAAAGTCAGCCTTGGGGAAGTCGTTTTTAACCCTCTTGGGATATGTAAGGGCATATGAAATAGGCACACGCATATCCGGCTCGCCCAGCTGGGCTATTATGGCAGAATCTTCAAATTCAACCATAGAGTGTATAATACTCTGGGGGTGAACCACAACATTAATCTGGTCAACATCAACGCCGAAAAGCCATTTTGCCTCTATAACCTCAAGCCCCTTATTCATCATTGTAGCAGAGTCTATTGTAATTTTTTTTCCCATATCCCAGTTGGGGTGGTGAAGAGCCGCACTTAAGGTTACGTCCTTAAGGCTTTTATATCCTCTGAAGGGGCCGCCGGAGGCTGTTAAGTGAATTTTCTTTATTTTGTTTCCCTTGTTTCCCTGAAGGCACTGGAAAATAGCGGAATGCTCGCTGTCAACGGGATAAAGGGCAGTTCCCTTTTCCTTTACAAGCTTCATAACAAGCTCTCCCGAGGTAACAAGGGTTTCCTTGTTTGCAAGGGCAAGCGTTTTTCCGCTGTTTATTGCTTCAACAGTGGGATGAAGCCCTACATTTCCCACAAGAGAGTTAAGAACCGTGTCGGCTTCGTTCATGGAAGCGACGGCCGTTATACCCTCCATTCCGGCCAAAACCTTTGTGTTTGTGTCTTTCACATTTTCTCTTAAAGCCCTTGCCTTGTCTTCGTTCATAACCGCCGCAAGCTTAGGCTTGTATTTTCTGATTTGGTTCTCCAAAAGGCCTATGTTTTTGTTGGCTGTGAGCCCCAAAACCTCAATTGTTCCTATATTGTCGCAGACCTCAAGACTCTGTGTTCCTATTGAACCGGTAGAGCCTAAGACCGCCAGTTTTTCTGTCATATAACATCAACTCCGATTAATTATCAAAATATTAACATTAAGAAATATACTCCGCCCAAAGCAAAAGGCGCCGTAAAAAGAACGCTGTCAAATCTGTCTAAAACTCCGCCGTGACCGGGGAAAATCGAGCCGTAGTCCTTTATGCCTGCGCTTCTTTTTATGCTTGAAGCCGTTAAATCTCCCAGCTGGGCAAGAACCGAACCTATTATTCCGAAAGAGGCCATATACACAACAACCTCTGCCCTGTCTGCCCCGTTAAAAACGAAAAGCCCGTAAATAACAGTCACAGCAGCGGAAGCCAAAAGACCGCCCACGGCTCCCTCTATTGACTTTTTTGGGCTTAAAACAGGGGCAAGCTTATGCTTTCCGAAGGCCGAGCCTGCAAAGTAGGCCCCTGTGTCACTTGCGAAAGCAAAAATAAAGGCATACCATACAAATATAATGCCCTCCTGTCTTAAAACAACAACTGCGGAAAGCAGAAAGCCCACATATATAAAACCGAAAACCGTAACGGCTGCGTCCGTAACGCTGTACTTACTGTGTCCGAAAACCAAAAACATAAGGAGAATGAAAAAGAAAATCAAAAATTCAAACACAGCAGTGATAATCGATGAAGGCTGAAAAACCAAAAGGTATATAAGAAGGGCCTCCATCATAAAGCCTACGCAGTGAATGGTTTTATAGCCGCCGCTTACGGCCTTATAAAATTCATACATACCGATTATTGAAATTATCCATGTGCAGAAGGCAAGAGGCAGCCCGCCGAGCCATACAATAAGAATTAACAGAGGAAGACCCACAATCGCCGTAAGAATTCTCACAAGCATATTATTTCACCTCGTTCCGTCCGCCGAAGCGTCTGTCACGTTTGTTATAGCTTTCTACGGCTTCAAGCAGATCCTTTATTTTGAAGTCGGGCCAAAGTTTATCGGAAAAATAAAATTCAGAATAGGCAAGCTGCCACATAAGAAAGTTTGAAAGTCTCATTTCTCCGCTTGTTCTTATTAAAAGCTCCGGATCGGGATATGCCCTTGTGTCAAGATGGTCGGAAATCATCTCCTCGGTTATGTCCTCCGGGTTAATTTCTCCGTTTTTGACATCCTTTGCAATATCCGTTACCGCTCTTCTTATTTCGTCTCTGCTACCGTAGTTCATGGCTATGTGAACAAATATGCCCTTGTGAGTTGAATAAAGCCTTCTTACAAGAACCATTTTTTCCTGAATGTCGGGGGCAAGCTTCGACATATCCCCTATAAAGTCGATTTTGAAGTTGTTGTCCTTTTCGTTTTTGATATGGTCGTCAAGATATTCTCTCAAAAGGTCCATAAGGTTTGAAACCTCCTCCTGAGAGCGTTTCCAGTTTTCGGTTGAAAAAGCATAAAACGTAATATGCTCAAGCCCCAAAGCGTCACAGTCGTTTATAAGCTTTTTAAGGTTTTCAGACCCTGTTCTGTGGCCTACCATTCTGGGCAGAAATCTCTTCTTGGCCCATCTGCCGTTTCCGTCCATAATAACGGCTATATGTCTGGGTAAATTCATAAATTTTTCCTCCCTATAACAGAAACGGGGACCACCGCCCCCGCCTCTGTTTAAAAATTAAAGAAACGATGATTAACCGGTTCACCCTATCTTCAACACTGTCTTAATTATTAAATAGCCATAATTTCCTTTGTCTTAGCGGCAACAAGCTTATCTACATTTTCGATATATTTGTCGGTAAGCTTTTGAACTTCCTTTTCAAGATCCTTAAGGTCGTCCTCTGTGATTTCGCTCTTCTTGCTTTCCTTCTTGAATTTATCCATAGCGTCACGTCTTATGTTTCTGACCGCAACCTTAGCGGCCTCGCCCTTTTTCTTAACGTCCTTCGATAAATCCTTACGTCTTTCCTCTGAAAGCTCGGGGAAAACAAGACGGATAACCTTTCCGTCACTGTTGGGGTTGATTCCCAAATCGGAGCCGGCTATAGCCTTTGTTATGGCCTTGAGTGTGGAAATATCATAGGGCACAATCTGAATGATTCTGGGCTCGGGGGTTGCAATGTTGCAGACCTGGTTAAGGGGCATTGTTGTGCCGTAGCACTCAACCGTAATTCTGTCCAGAACTCTGGGGTTTGCTCTGCCTGCTCTTATGGCGTCATAATCACTTGAAAGGCTTGAGCAGGTTTTAATCATTTTCTCTTCATAGCTTTTGGTTTTGTCTGACATTTAAAAGTCCTCCTTAAAATTTTTTCGCAACAGTTCAGCCGTCTGAATTGTTACATTTATTATACTGTTACCGTTGTTCCTATTTTTTCGCCCTTGGCAGCCTTTAAAATCGCCCCGTCTTCCGCCATAGCAAATATAACAAGGGGAATTTTTCTCTCACAGCAGAGATTAGCCGCCGCAATATCTATTACCTTCAAATTCTTTTCAACAATCTCCGCACAGGGAAGCTCGTCAAGCTTAACAGCCGTCGGGTCTGTGGCCGGGTCTGCCGTATATACTCCGTCAATGCTCTTTGCATAAAGTATACAGTCGGCGTCAAGCTCGGCGGCTCTCAGGGCCGTAACCGTATCGGTAGAGAAAAAGGGATGGCCTATGCCTGCGGCAAAGATAATAATCTCCCCTGCTTCCAAAGCTTCAACAGCCTTTTCCTTTGAGAAAAGCTCTGTCATATTTCCAACCGTTATAGGAGTCATAACCCTTGCCTTAACCCCCTGCTGTCTGAAGCAGTCCGCAAGGTAAATACCGTTCATAACAGTGGCAAGCATACCGATTGAGTCGGCCTTGGTTCTGTCCATTTTGGAGTCTGAGCTTCTCCCTCTCCACCAGTTTCCTCCCCCTACAACAAGAGCCGTCTGGATACCGTTTTCTATGAGCTTTTTAATCTGTAAAACAGTCTTTTCCGCCGTTTTATCGTCAAACCCTATCCCATTATCCCCCGAAAGGGCTTCACCGCTTAATTTCAAAATTATTCTGTTATACATAATCCACCTCTTATATCTTAAACTTTATCGCCGCAGCGTATGTATCTGATTTTAATTTTACATTCTAAAGCCGAAAAAGTCAATGCCTAACCGTCCATTTTTACTTTTTTCCCGTAAGCGGCTGAGGTGGTGCTTATGATTTAAGTATTTACTTTCGGAATTATGTGAAAAGGTTCAGAATTTTTCCTAGCGGAAAAACGCCCTTGCAGGGCGCCCGACATCTTTCGGGTTCCTTCAGAATTTTTCCTGGCGAAAAAAAGCCCTTGCAGGGCGCCCGACATCGTTTGGGTGTTAATGCGTAATATATTTATTACCTACAGCATAGATACCCTAATTCTTTCGGGTTCTTGGTGATATTGTCTATGGTAAAGATTATATATGATGTATATGCTGTTGCTGCACTTGCCGCAGCAGCGGTACGCATAATAAATAGAATCCATAAACACAAAAAAGATAACCGTCGAGCATCCCAATCTTAACGATTATCTTTTTTATAAAATATAATTCAATTAAGTGAGGGGCAACTGCTTAAAGCTGCTCCCCTTTGTATTTTTATAATATCATAATGCCGTTTGCCTGTCAAGCTGAAAATCACAGATTTTTATCATCTATCATGTATTTTCGCATCAATTCAGCCGTGTCCCTGCCGGGCTGTTACCCAGCGGTGATGCCCTCAAAATCCACTCCCAAAAGCTCAAGGGGCTTCGGTGAGAAAAACTCCTCTATCATCTCCATAACATAGTCGGTGGAGACGTCCTCAGTGTTTACCCACCACTGAAGAACGATTTTAAAAAGAGCAAAATAGGTTTCTGACAAAAGCTCAAATGTAAAATGGGTGTCCTTGCTTTTTATGTCTGTATGGGCAAACAAAACAAGGTCGTCTACAAGCTTTTTCTTAAGCCTGTTTAAAAATTCGGGGTTTGTTTCATCGCCGGCCATAATGTTAAAAAGCTCCCTATGCTCCTTTATTCGAATCATAAGGTTCGAAATCACCTCTCTTTGGTGATGTCCCTTTAAACTTTGCATCTTCCTGAAAAAACCGTCGGCGTCAAGGGCCTTTATAAATTCTTCGGTCAGAGTTTCATAAAGCTTTTCCTTTGATTCATAATGCATATAAAATGTTTTTCTGTTTATTTCCGCCCTTTCGGCAATATCCGTAATCGTTATGTTGGCATATCCTTTCTCCTTCATAAGCCCCAAAAAAGCCAGCCTTATGGATTTTTCACTTTTTATAACCCTCAAGTCTTTTTTCTCAGCCATCTAAACCACTCCTCTCTGTAAAACAATACCAACAAGGTGCTGCAGGTTTCACGCTTGAGCCGGGCAGCCGCAAAGCTCCGGCTTGCAAAGCCACCGTACCTTTATTTATTATAGATTATTTTGAGAAAATAATCAACATATTCATTAAATTTGTATTTTATTCCTCAAACTGTCCCTTATTGCCCATTGCATTTATTTAAAGGTTGATTTAAAATATTATTATTATAAGGAAAATAATAACGAAGGGAGCTGAATACCCATGAAAAATAATCTGAAAATTTTATTAATACTTACTATTTCGGCAGGTCTTTGTGCCTGCTCCTCATCCGAAGAGGAAACAACCGAAACGGCAAAAATCGTAAAAACACAGGCCGTTTCGGAAGAAAGCACAAGCGCAGGCTACAGCTATTTGGGAATTGTTAAAGCCAAAGAAACAAAAAATTATTCCTTCCTTTCAAGCGGAAAAATCAAAGAAATCTGTGTTGAAAAGGGCGGAGAATTTAAAAGCGGTGATGTTTTGGCAAGGCTTGACACAACCACTATGGAATATAATGCTTCCATAGGCAAAAACACACAGGCTCAGGCGGAAGCGGTTCTCCAAAAAACAATAAGTACATATGACACAAACATAAGCAACGCAAAATCTCAAATTGAGACAATCGAAAAATCCATAGCCGCCGGCGAAAAGGGAATCGAAGCCCTTGAGCTGGCCCTCAAGGCCGAACAGCAAAACATTGACGCCGGCCAAACCTCTCTTGACACACTTTATTCAAATTTAAACGCCGCAAGAGAGTTAAACAAGGTCGGCGGCTATTCCGATTTGGATCTTGACGCCTTGGAAAGCCAGTATAAATCGAGCACGGCAGAGCTTGAAGCCGCAAAAGCCGCCCACGAGGGAAACAAGGCCACACTGGAAAGCCAAAAGGCAGAGCTTGAAGCCCTAAAGGCCCAGAAAACAGAAGCCGAAACAACACTTGAAAATCTCTGCACCTCAAAATCAAAGGACGTTGCCGCAGCACAGGCGGACGTAGCCAGCGCAAGCCTTTCAAATGATATTTTGGCCAAAAACATAAACGACGCCGTAATCACAGCCGACAGCGACGGCTACGTTATGGAGCTGCCCTATGAAGAGGGAGAGGTAGTTTCGGCAGGCTATCCCGTTGTTGTGGCCAAAAGCAAGGAGCTTGTTGTTACCGTAGGGGCTTCAGACAGCGAATATAAAGATATCGTCTTAGGGGGAACGGTCCTCATCAACGGCGAAGCCGTGGGCACGGTTGACACAATTGCCCAATATCCCGACGAATCCACAAGAACCTACGCCGTGGATATTCTCATAAACACAGACTACAGCAGCTACACAATAGGGGAAACCGTAGACGTTAAAATAATCACAGGCGACACAACAGGCTGTTATGTTCCCATAGACGCAGTTTTCAACAGCGACGGTGTTGACTATGTTTATGCCGTAAGCCCCGAAAACAGAGTTTACAAAAAGCAGGTTGTTTTAGGGGGCTTTATGGGAGACAAGGTTGAGGTTCAAATTGACGACCCTGCGGCGGTTGTTGTTACAGAAGGAGTAAAGAGTTTAAGAGAAAATGACTTAGTGACAACGGAGGACTGATATTATGAAAAATAAAAATTTTGTATCCGGTCTGCTGGAAAGAAAGCTCCTTGTTATTATTGTCGTGATTATGCTTTTTATCGCCGGAGGCTTCTGTTATTATAAAATGCCCAAACAGCATTTTCCCAAGGTCGTTCTTCCCGTTGCTTCCGTAACGGCTATTTATCCCGGCGCCACGGCGGAAGACATGGAGCAGCTTGTGTCCGAAAAGGTTGAACACGTCTGTATGGAGCTTGACGGCTTCGACAAGTGTGAAACTACAGCAGCAGACAACTACAGCGTAACCACCGTCACTCTCGGTATGGACCTGTCACAGGAGGAGGTTGACGACAGGTTTGACGAGCTTAAGGAAAAAATGTCGGAGCTTCAGTCTGACCTGCCCTCTGGGGTTACCTCCATTTCCGTCAATGACGAAATAATGGATACGGCAGGCATAATTTTGGCAGTTTCGGGAGATTCGATTTCGACAGATGAGCTTTCTCAAAGAAGCAAAGAACTGGCCGACAAGCTCCGCCTTATAGACGGAATAAGAAAGGTAGACATAGAGGGTGATGTTCCATCAGAGGTTAAAATTACAGTAAATACAGACAAATTAAACGACACAAACGTCTCCCTTGCGGAGCTGGCGGAGATAATATCATATCACAATTCAACTCTTCCCACAGGCTCAATTGAGGTTGACGGAAGCGACATAAAGGTAACAGCCTCCGGCCGGTTTGAAAGCTTAGACGATATTAAAAACATAGTCGTCTCCGCCAATGAGGACTATATTATAACAAGGCTTTCCGATATAGCCGACATTCGTATGGAGGTTCCCGATGACGAAGGATATTATCTTTACAACGACAGCCGCTCCACTGTTTTGGCGGTTTATTTCCAAGAGGGCTTAAACGTCGTCAGCATGGGCGACGAAATAAACGATGTTATAGACAGCTATAACGCTTCTCTTCCCGAAGGCATAAGCGTAAACAAAATTTTTATGCAGCCGGATCAGGTTTCAGACTCAATAAACAGCTTTCTGGTAAATCTGGCAGAATCTATAATACTTGTTATAATAGTTATTATGGTGGGAATGAACTTCAGAAACGCAATAGTTGTTTCTGTGGCTATTCCCCTTTCAATATTCATAAGCTTTATTTGTATATATTTTATGGGCTATGAAATCCAGTTTGTTTCACTTGCCTCTCTTATAGTTGTTTTGGGTATGCTTGTTGACAACGGCGTTGTCGTAAGCGACGCAATACAAAAAAACCTAGGCTCGGGAATGAACAGGCGTGACGCCGTTGTTCAGGGAACCTCAAGTATGATTCTTCCCGTGTTCCTTTCAATGCTGACTACGGTTTTGGCCTTTTCCGCTATTCTGACTCTGCCGGGGGCCTATAAACAGCTGGCCCAAACCTTCCCCATTGTTATAATATGCTGTCTTGTGGCTTCATTTTTGGTTTCAGTCTGCGTTACTCCCGTAATGAGCTGGTTTTTCCTTAAGAAAACAAAGGAAAACAAATCGGATAAAATCCCCTTTTCCGTCAGAGTCTACGACCGGCTGTTCAGCTATGCCTTTAGGCATAAGAGACTCACCATTTTGGGCGCCGTTTGCATAATGCTCCTTATGGGGACATCCCTTCTGACCCTTAAGCTTCAGATTATCCCCAAAGCAAACGATAACATAGTTTTAATAAGCGTAGACACCTACGCCGAAAACAATATTGAAAGAACGAGAGAAATAACAGATAAAATCGAGGAAATTTTAGACCTGCAGCCCGAAACCGACTATTATTTGACAGGGGTTGGCTTAAGCATTCCCCGTTATGATGTTTCGATTCTTCCCAAAGGCTCCGGCGACAGCGTAGGCGACATTTTCGTAAGACTTGACCTGTCTGAAAGCGACCGTTTCGACAAAGCCGCCGATATGGTAGATTTTCTTCAAAATGAATTTGACGAAAATATAGGCGGCGCCGACATCGTCACAGACGAACTGGGTATAATGAAGCTTAACACAAATTCAGTTGAAATGAAAATATATTCCGACAGCATAGAAGACCTAAACACGGCCGCTGAGCTTCTCAACAATATGATGAGCCGAATTAAAGGCACAAAGGGCATAAAGAACAGCAGCGAGCTGGCAGCCTACAACTACAGTGTTGACCTTAACAAAATGAAGCTTAACACACTGGGGCTTATGGAAGCCGAGGTTCAAAACGAATTAAGTATTGCCCTCTTGGGAAGAGACGTTTCGGCCTACAGAAGCGGCAGCAAGGAATATACCGTTGTTTTAGACAGCGACATAAACTCAAGAGAGCAAATAAAGGCCTTTAAGGTTAAATCATCGGCAATGAACGAAAAATACAGCGTGTCACAGTTTGCCGACGTAGGTCTGACCTCCGAAATAAGCTCTATAACAAGAATAGACGGCAGACGGGGCAGAACCGTTTATGCTGATGTATCCTCCGAAACAAGCGACATAGAAGCCCAAATTCAGCTTGAAAAAATGATTGAAGAAAATTCCGATATTTTCCCCGAAAGCGTAACAATAGAAAAATCGGGTATAAAAAAGATTTTCTTCGAAGAGGTTCTTTTGAATATAGGAATCGCCGCAGGCGCAGCCTTCATAGCCATTCTTCTCATTCTCGCCGTAAGATTCGGCTCATTTAAAAAGGTCGCCATACTTTTCGTTTCCGTTCCCTTCGGAGTCTGCACCGGCTTCTTTGCCCTTCTTATAACCGGCCAGCCCCTGAGCTTTTTCGCCCTGATAGGCTGTGTAAGCCTTTTGGGCTGTGTTTTGGCCAACGCCATCGTTCTTATGGAATGTATAACCGAAGAAAGAGAAAAGGGACTTGAAATAGAGGCCGCCTGTAAGGCCGCCGGAGGCCGGCGCCTTCGCCCCATTATGATGAGCACGATGACAACGGTTCTGGGGCTTCTGCCCTTAGCCCTTTTCGGCGACGAGCTTTTTGTGCCTATGGCAGTGCTTATGCTTGCCGGGCTGTTCGCCGCAATGATTGTAAACCTTGTTTTAGTACCTTTAATCTATTATATAGTAT
>JAJQCI010000367.1:0-5343 GCA_021202835.1 Clostridiales bacterium
AAGGTATATACCGCCATAGGCATATTTCGCCAATATATAGTAAACGACATAGAAACTGTATTTTTATACACAATACCCTGATAGAATAAAGAGCCGTTTTAATGGTAATTAAGAAAATATATGTCGTTTACTATTGGAAAGCCTAAATATATTTCATCATATTTATCAAAGCTTTTAGGCAGTGACACAAGCTCAGGTCTTGCGTTATTCCGCAAGTCCTCCTGAGAGAACCCGAAAGACATCGGGACGCCCAAAGGGTGGGTTTTGCTGCAAGCAAAACTTCTGAGCCTGATTTACACAGACAGAATATTCAGACGAATATGATATTTTCTGCTCTATTCTGAAAATATCCGAACCTGTTATCTTAGCAATCATTTTTGCTGCCTTTTCTGTGTTTCCTACGTTTAAATGACGGTATTCTCCCGCAAAATAATTTTCTCCGGCTCTTGAATAATATGCTGTAAGTTTAGCCACTTAAATTCCTCCTGTCTTGTAAAAGTATGTCAAATTTGCCGCTTAAAATTCTATAAGCTATATTTATTGAATGCCCAACTCATTTATCCACTCTGTTACATCATCTTCCGAAACAGCCGAATTAAAACGTCTGCCATCAAACCAGTTTCCGCTGCCTGCCGCTTCTTCCAAAAGCTGACCGCTCTCGCCCAAGCCGGAAGATGCTGATGTACAGAAGGGTATGACAGTTTTGTCTGTAAAATCATTTGCCGAAACAAAGCTGCTTACGGGCCAAGCGGCAATTCCCCACCATATGGGATAGCCTATAAACACTGTGTCATACTTTTCCCAGTTTTCAGGCTCATAAGAAACAAGCTCAATATCTCTTAAGCTTTCATCATCATGTTCACGGCTTACACGGCTGTCATCATCGTTATAATTCAAATCATCATCAGTATAAGGGTCGGCTGGCTCTATTTCAAACAGGTCTGCATTTAAAACATCGGCAAATATGTTTGCTGCTTTTTCGGTTGTTCCTGTTGCGGAAAAATATACAATTAAAATATTGCCGTCTGTGTTTTCATCTTCTGCATTAGCTTCTTCTGTTTCTGCGGCTTCTGCCGTTTCCGCTGTGTCTGTGATTTCATAGGATTTTGTAATTGTAATAGTCTGGGTTTCACTGTTCCAGTCAACATCAAATTCAAAGCTTTCCGCAATAAATCTTATAGGCAGCATTGTCCTTCCGCTTACAACAGCCGGAGCCGTATCAAGCTCATTTGCCGTTCCGTTAAAATATGCTGTATTGCTGTCAATAGTAAGCTCTATAACATCTCCGTTATATGTAAGTTCTGCTGTCTGCGTATCTTGGTTCCATTCAACCTCGCCGCCCATGGCTTCAATTATTGCTCTTATGGGAACAAGAGTTCTTCCCTCAACTATAACAGGCGGAGCGTCTATTTCGCTTTCGGTTTCGTTTACAGTTATAATGCTGCTGTTAATCTGCAAAGCAAGGGTAAAATCTTCTGAATTATCCCTGTTTTCCTCAGCTTCTGCACAGGCTGTCAAAGAAAACACAAGGATTACTGCCATAAAAAGGGATATTATTTTTTTCATAGTCTAATCATTCCTTTGTCAATAAACATAGTCGGGAGCAAGAATCGCCATAAGCTCTTTATCGTGGTTATGTGCCAAATAGGTTTCGTTGTCGAAAATCATTGCTGTTCCGCCGCTTCGTGTGTAAGGCTCCCAAGTAGGAAGGCTTTCACCGTTGGAGTCGCCTGTTTTGGCAAAATTAATCCAAGCATCGCTCATAATATCCGACAGTGCGTAAGCTTCGTTTATGTCGCCGCTGACATCTGCCTTATCTATATTATTGAACACAAATGGTATTTCCGCCGTATGGTAAGATGTTCCCCATGTAAATACATATGAATAAACAGGTGCGCCATTTTGGTCTGCTTTATGGGCTGTCAGCTTTAATATAGGCAGACGTATAAGAGTTGAGTCAATATAAAGAGCCCCTGTGTCGGATTCGTTGGGATATGCTTTTGCAAAGGTTTCTTTAACTCTTTCCGCTTTGTCCCCGTATTTTTCAGTCATTTTTGCGTTAAGCTCTTCTTCGCTCATTTCTTCATCGGAATCGGCTAAGCCGCCGTTAAATACTGTCCATTCGTTAAGGTTTGAACCTATAAGCAAGGGTATGTTATAGCCCGCTTCGGCAAAGCCGTCCTCGGTTACGGGACTTGTGGGCAGATAATCGCCGTCTACAACAGGCTCCCACAAAAGAGAATATCCGTTTACAAATTCCTCATAAATACCCATTTCCTCGGCTGCCAAAATCAAGGCTTTATCGGAAGCTGCGGCAAGCTCATCATAGGGGATTGTCTGAAGGGCTTCTATGTTATCCTCTGAAATATCAAGCTCGTCTAAAATTATTTCAGTTAAACGTCTGCTTACGTCTAATGAAGTGAATTTTGCACCCATATTTTCCGTTGCGCCGCTTTCAACAATGCCTTTGTGGAAAAGTCCTTTTGCATAAGGTGAGGTCATAAGCGCCAAAACCTTTGCTCCGCCGCCGGACTCGCCAAAAACAGTTACATTATTCGGGTCGCCGCCGAACTGCTCAATATTATCCTGTATCCACTGTAAAGCGGCGGCAATATCGGTTAAACCCACATTTGCGGAATATTTATATTTTTCTCCGTAAGCAGATAAATCCAAATGTCCCAAAACATTCAGTCTGTGATTTATTGAAACAACAACCACGTCGCCTTTTTTGCTTAGGTTTTCGCCGTCATAGGAAGGCATATCTATTGACGAACCTGTTGAAAAGCCGCCGCCGTGAAGCCAAACCATTACGGGACGTTTTTCATTATCGTTTATACCCGGTGTCCATACATTTAAGTTTTGACAGTTTTCGTCCATTTCGTGAGAGCCTGAGCCTGTTTGGGGAGCAATAGGACCGTAGTCTTTGGCTTCTCTTATACCCTCCCAAGGTGTCACCTTTTGAGCCGGAACAAATCTCTCTTCCGCTTCGGCATAGGGTATGCCGTGGTAGGTGTAAATTCCGTTGTTAATATAGCCCTCAACTGCTCCGGCTTCTGTATTTACAACGGCAGATGCGCCTTCACTTCCCAATGCGGAATTATATTCATCGTCCGAAACCTCAGCTCCCCAAGCTATGCTGTCATTTCCGGGGTTACCGTTTACGGCAATATAAGCAAATTCACTGTTCGCTGCTCCGTGCCAATGGACTACTCCCGGTTCTGCAACAATTACATCTCCGGCTTTTATGATTCGGGCTTCGCTGCCTTCCTCTTGATAAATTCCCGTTCCGTTTGTAACAACAATGAGCTGACCTCCTTCGTGAGAGTGCCAAGCTGTTCTTGCTCCGGCTTCAAGCGTGTAGTTGTTTACTTCGGGACAGTTGAAAACATCTTCATATTCCACAAGGTTATTTTTGTAAATCGTTCCCGTATATCCCTCGGCAGTATAAGCCTCTCCTTTGGGGAACATTGTTTCCCCCGGCTCTCTGATTGTGCCGTTTTCTTTTGCGGTTGAAACTGCGGCATAATATTCATCGTCCGTTACCTTTTCAAACCAGTTTGTTGTTCCCACACCGGGGTTTACTCCCAAAGCAATATGAGCAAACCAACTGTCATTTATGGCTGAGTGAAAGTGTCTTTTTCCGGGAGGAATTAATATAACGTCTCCTGCCTGCATAAGCCTTGCCGGCTCGCCTTCCATTTCAAACACACCTACGCCCTCTGTTACAAGAAGAATCTGACCGCCGTCATGGGTGTGCCAGTCGGTTCTTGTACAGGGTTCAAAGGTAACCTGGCCGAAAGCGGGAATTTTCATTGTTTCGTCATATGAGCTGAGCCAGTTTACATAGGATACACCTGTGAAATAATCTGCGGCAGGGTTTAAGTCGCCTTTGGCAAATACATTTTCAATAGTGTCTGCGTCTATAACTGTTATTGTTCGGCTGTCGGCTGTCCAAATAACAGTATAGCCCATTTCTTCGGCAATAAATCTAAGGGGAACATAAAATCTGCCCTCTATTGTCTGCGGCTTTGTGTCAAGGCTTGTTTCTTCACCGTTTACAGTCGCTTCTCCGCTGACCGAATTTATTGTGATTTCCGTTTCACTGTATGTAATTTCAACGGTTTCTCCCCTTTGATTATATTCTCCGCCTACGGCTTCAACAAAGCCCTTAACAGGCAAAACCGTACTGCCGTTTACAACAACGGGAACAGCTCCCTCCTCATCAACAGGGGTTTCCTTTCCGTTTACATTCATAACATTACTGCCTATTTGCATTGTAATCGTTGTTTTTTCCGTATCAACCGCCGTTTCGCCTGCCGTAATTACTCCGGCAAAGCAAGCCGACAAAAGCATTGCAAATATCAAAACAAAAGATATGCTTTTTTTCATAGGTTAAAGTCTCCTTTACTGTACATTTTCCTTTATCCAGTTTTCAACATGATCCGCAACAACGTCATTGTTTAAATCCTGGAATATAAAGTGGTCGTTGCCCGTTATGCCTTCTTTGGGAAGGTCAATAACCTCTGCCGTTCCTCCGTCTGCTGTGTAGGCTTCGGCAAAGTCATAGCTTGTCTGACGCATTCCCTGCCAAGCGGCTGTTGCCTGAATTTCAGGGTCGCCGTTGTCGATATAGTCGCCAAAATAAATTGCCGCTGAAATGCCTTTTTCAAGCATTGCGTTGTATTCCTCTGTTCCTGCTTCCGCACCGCTTCCCGGTTCTATGGCAATTATTGAAGCAATATGGTCGGTATATTTTGCCGTAAGCCAGCCGGCTCTTCCGCCCTGCGAGTGGGTAACAAGAATTGAGTTTTTGCCTGTTCTTTCGTAAACCTCGTCTATTGCCGCCGCAACAGCTTCCGCCACCATTTCACCGTCATAATCTGCACCCATATCGGAGGTCATTCCCGTATCGGGTGTCATTTGGCGGAAAAATTGGTCTAAAGATTCATCATCATTGGGAAACTGTGAGCCTTCATAGGCTTCTGACTTTCCGTCAACCCATTTTCCTATTCTGAACTGTGTGTACCACCTTTGGTCAAGAGTTTTCGTGCTTATATCGCCGCTGACGGAGGTCGCTCCGGCCTCACCTCTGTGGGGTTCGTCTATAAGCCAAACACTGTGACCCTTTCTTAAAAACATATCAGACCAGCCCTCTCTTCCGTCGGGAGTGGTCATCCAACCCATTCTTGACTGACCATAACCGTGAAGAAATACCATAGGCAGCTCCGTATCGTTTTCGGGAATTTGATAGAGAACATTTGCGTGGTCAACATGGGCAGTCTGTCCTGCTCCGGTTTCTTCCCATTGGTTTGTCGGGTCAAATGTGCCCTCGGAAGTAACCGT
>JAJQCI010000367.1:5353-13980 GCA_021202835.1 Clostridiales bacterium
GAAAATTCCCTGTTCGGCTATAACAAGAGAGCCTTCAGACACAGCTTCATTTGTTTCCGTTTCTTCCGCAGCTTCTTTAACTGAGGGAGCTTCATCTGCTGAGTTTGTGCTTCCGCAGCCTGCCGCAGAAAGACTTAAAACAGCAGCTATTATTAATGCTGATAATTTTTTGAATTTTAACATAGTGATACACTCCTTCTTTTATTCTTCTTCATAAACAGAGTTTATAATGCTGAGAGCATTTAATGTTCGTGGATAGCCTATATAGGGCATAATGTCTGTTAAAACCTCAAGCATATAGTCCTTTGACTTTCCTACATTTTTATTTCCGGCTGTATGTCCCGTAAGCTGAGCCTCTGCTCCGCCGAGGGTGGCTATACAAACCCATGTCAGAAGCTCGTGCTGTTCAAGAGTAAGACCTTCTCTTGTGTAGAAGTCGCCGAAGCAATAATCGGGAAGAAAACTTCTGCCGAGCCTTACTTCGCCTTCTTCCGGCTTAGTGTCGCCTAAATCACCGAAAAGCTCAGTCTGTGCGGCACTTCCCTTGTCCCAACGGTTATCTTCCGTAACAGTTGCCTGACTTGCGGGAATTTCTATTCCCTTTTCTTCAAAGACTTCGTTTACAATGTCAACAGCTTCAAGGGCTTTAGCCGCTCCCACATAGGGAGTACAGTGATAAACCGTTTCGGTAATTTCAACAGGGGTTAAGCCTGCGTTAAGTGCAGAATAAATATGAGTTCTTAAAACCGTTTTTGTGCCTAAAGTTGTAAGAGCCGCAAGGGTAATCATTTCTCTGTCCTTGTCCGTAAGCTGTCCCTGCTGATAAAGCTCACCGTAAACAAGCTTGTTTACAATATCATAAAGCTCCGAATCTTCAATAGTATCGTGGATTTCAGCATCGGCATAAAGCTCGTCCCATTTTTCTTCCGCAAGGATTTCTCTCTGTGACTTCGTTACTTTTGCTTCCGCCGCCAAGCTGAAATAGGCTGCGGCTGCGGAAAATGAAATAACTCCGCTTAATAAAACAGGTATAAATCTTTTCATAAACAAAACCTCCTAATGTATAAAATTGGTGAAAACGGGTGTTTCCTTTTTCGGCAGTTCTACACCTAAACGAAAAGCCGCTTCTTTACATCTGAGCTGAAATGCCATATTTCTGCCTAAAACTCGCATTGTATATAAGCCTTCTTTATCCTTTTTAACCTCTTCCGGTGTGGTTCCGTGAACCATATTCCAATAACGTGAGGAAACAACGGGCATTTCCTGAATCATAAAATATTTGTTCATTTGGTCAAAGGCGGCTGTTGTTCCTGCTCTTCTTGCGGAAATTACACAGGCGGCAGGCTTCAAATAAAATGTGTAGTTTCCTCTGCCGTTTAAATCGGAATAGAAAAGCCTGTCCATAAAAGATGTCATATTTCCGCTTACTGCTCCGTAATGAACGGGAGTTCCGAAAATAAAACCGTCTGCTTTTTCGGCAATATCTCTGAAGGAACCCGAAAGATGTCGGGCCGCCGTAGGCGGATAATTCCAGAGGAATTATTTCTGAACGTGTTTACCACATCTCTGTAGACACATTCGCCTGTTTTGGCACAGGCTCGACAGGCTATACAGCCGCCTAAAGGTCTGCTCCCTATCCAAAAAATTTCTGTTTCAATGCCCTCTTCGTTTAATGTGTTTGCAACCTCGCAAAGTGCCGTATATGTACAGCCTTTGTTATGGGGAGAGCCGTTTACCAAAACAACCTTCATTTTCTTTTACCTCCTGTTCTGTACTTTCTTACTTTACATAGCTTTTTTAAGCGGAGTACCACCGAAAACCTCCGACATTTCGGTATGGTTAAGCTTATAGTCAATAACCGCTATTTCTTCGGGGCTTAACAAAACTTCTGCCGCTCCTGCGTTTTCGGCAAGCCTTTCCGGTTTTCTTGTGCCGGGAATAGGCACTAAATTCTCATATTTGTTCATCATCCACGCAAGGGAAAGCTGAGCCGGGGTACAGCCCTTTTCCTCTGCCGTATTTTTTATAAAATCCGTAAAATCTCTGTTTTCTTCATAGCTTTCGGCTTTAAACTGGGGCATAATGCTTCTGTAGTCAAATTCCTTTTCAAAAACGGAATTTTTATTATATGCCGCAGTCAGAAAACCGTTTGCAAGGGGAGAAAAAGCCACAAAGCCTATATTAAGCTCTCCCAAGGTAATAAACAAAGGGTCATAATGCCTTGCCATCATTGAATATCTGTTTTGTACAGCCGTAACGTGACAAACTCTGTCTGCCCGTCTTACGGCATCCTCTGTTGCTTCCGAAAGACCCCAGTGTGTTATTTTGCCCTCTTTTATAAGCTCCGCCATTGTTTCCGCCACTTCTTCTATTGGAATTTTGGGGTCAAGCCTGTGCTGATAATATAAATCGATATGGTCTGTATTAAGCCTTTTAAGAGAACCTTCAACGGCTTTTCTTATATTATCGGGGCTTGAATCGGGTACAAGAGGCTTGTTTACCTGTTTGGCAGTCATATCAAAATGTATGCCGAATTTCGTAGCAATTACTATTTTATCTCTGTAGGGCTTCAAGGCTTCTCCCAAAAGCACCTCATTGTGATGAGGGTTATCAGCTGTTCCGTAAACCTCTGCGGTATCGAAAAATGTATATCCCAAGTCAACGGCTTTTGCCAAAACCTCTGTCATTTCTTTTTTGTCTCCGGGTCTGCCGTAAGCGTGGCTCATTCCCATACAGCCAAGTCCCACAGAGGAAACGGTTAAATCTCCGCCTAAAATTCTTTTTTTCATTTAAAACATCTCCTAAATTTAGTAGCACTCTTTGAAAATTTCCAAAATTTCCTCGTGTGTCATTTTCTTATAGCTGCCGGGAACACAGTTGCAGGAATCCGCAATAGCCTTCAAGTCCGTTTCTTCATTTACTCCTATCTGACGTAAGGTTGTCGGCAGACCTATTTCCTTTATGAAATCCGCAAGGGCTTCAATCCCCTCTGCCGCAAGATGTTCCTGTGTTTTTCCCTCTGAGGATATTCCCCAAACCTCTGCGGCAAAACGGCAGAATTTATATAAACCGTTTTTGTAGATATGACGGTAATAAACAGGATGAAGAACAGCCAAGCCTTCGCCGTGATTACAGTCAATATAGGCTCCTAACTGATGTTCCATTTGATGACACTCAAAGTCCATTTGCTTTCCCAATTTTATAATTCTGTTTTCTCCCATTGTTGCCGCCCACATAAGATTGCTTCTTGCTGTGTAATCTTTGGGGTCTTTAACGGCTTTGCGGAGATTTCTTATAACGCTTCTCATAAGTGCTTCTGAAATATCGTCGGAAACATTGTCATCATCGGGAAGGCTGAAATATGTTTCCATAATGTGCGACAAAATATCGAAGCTGCCGGAAACCATTTGTCTTTTGGGTACGCTGTAGGTATATGTGGGATCCATAAGAACAAATTTTGCATTGCATTCGGGATAGTCCCTGCCTGTCTTTATTTTAAGCTCTTCATTTGTAATAACCGCTCCTCCGTTGCACTCGCTGCCTGTGCCTGCCGCCGTTACGATTATTCCCAAGGGCAGGGGTTCAAAGTCAACAGAACCGGGGCTTGCCCAAAAATCCGTCCAAATATCACCCTCATATTTTGCGGCAAGTGCGGAAGCCTTACAGCAGTCCATAACCGAGCCGCCACCTACAGCCAAAATCAAATCAACATTGTTTTCTCTTGCAATTTTTGCTCCCTCCAAAACCTTTGCATAGGTTGGATTAGCCATTATGCCTGAGAAGTCAACTGTTTTCATTCCGGCATCTGTTAAAATATTTTTCACTTCATCATAAATTCCGTTTTTCTTAACCGAACCGCCGCCGTAAGCAATCATAACAGTGCTGCCGTCGGAAAATTTTTGAACCATAGAAAGCAGATATTCCTTAACACAGCCTTCTCCGAATATAACCTTTGTTGAATTTTCGAAAATAAAGTTTTTCAATTTCAAAACCTCCCTAAAATTTCGTTTTGTTGATTGCTTGCTTTTATTATAAAAAATTAAAACCTTTTTGAGAAGTTCCTTTTGGTTCATCAGTATATACCCAAAGGTTATAACCGATAAGCTGAAACTGTCCCCTCATTCCATAGCCGCCTGTTTTGCCGCTTTTAAAAATCTTTCCACAGTTTTTGAAGGTGTGGGAGAGTGAAGTATACCATAGGGAATACTGTGTTCCCACTCAATAGGCATAATTTTAAGCAGCGGATGAACATTTGCCCATTTTTCAACGGCAAGCATAATATAATTTCCGTTTTCACAGCGGTTAAATGCGTCCACATTGTAAAAGTCAAAATCTATGATATTGATTTTGCTGTGGTTCTGCCAAATTTCATCTCTCAGTTTATCTACATAATGACTCCAGCCCCTGTGCATAAGCATAAGGTTTTCACCGTATAAATCACTTATAACAAGCCTGTCCTTTGCCGCAAGTCTGTGGTGAATTGAAACGGCACAGCAAAAAGGCTCTCTGTAAAGCTCCGTCCCCGAACAGGCTCTTAGGTTCAGCATTGTATCGTCGAAAATTCCCACTGTTACGTCTATATTCTTTCCGAAATTGCCTAAAATTTCTTTGGCATTTTCGGGAGTATTTTCAAAGGGTATAACCTTAAACTTAATATCGGGACAAAAGGTTTGAATTTTAGGCCAAAGCTGTACTAAAATCTGTGCCGGTGTCATAGGAGAGGAACCGACCCTTATTATGTTTGTGTCCTCCTGCATAGCATTTTTCGCTCTTGTGACGGAATCCTTGCAATACTGTATAATGTACTTGCTGTCCCGGTAAAGCGATTTTCCCGCTTTTGTCAAAACAAGACCTCTGTGGCTTCTGTCAAACAGCTTAACCCCAAGAGATTTTTCCAACAAATTAATCTGCTTTATAACCGCCGTAGGTGTAATAAAGGCTTCCTCCGCCGCCTTGTTAAAGCTTCCGGCATCTGCCGTTTTCAAAAATGTTTCAAGCTGTGGATTATACATAACAAACCTCCTGTTAATTATCGATTTCTGTTTTATTATCTTTGGCAGTTTGCCTTAACTATTTCAGTCAGTTTTACATTTTCATTGTGGTATCTTGCCTGCGGATTTTTTTCTGCAATGTTAAGCTGAATTGCATTTTCGGGACAGTGATGAATACAAGCCATACACATTTGACAGCTTTCATCACCGTAAAATGCCTTTTGATTTTCAAGATGTATACGTCCTTCCGGGCAGACATTGGTGCAGATACCGCAGCCTATACAGTTATCCGTTACTATGTATGAATTTTTTAAAATATCCAAAGGCATTTTTTTGCAGGCTTCAATAAATTTATTGTGAAAATCTCTGTCAATATCCGTAACAGGCTGTTTAAAATGCTTTTTGGAATCAATATCCGCTTTTATTTTTTCTATATGCTCATCAATTCTTTTTTTCGGAATTAAAGCAGTCTGTTCATTCATATCAAAGCCGGGAAGAAAATTATCGACCATTTCTATTGTATTTATATAGTCTGCCTTTTTTCCGAAAGAATTAAGTGTTTTTTCCGCAAGCTCCGCCGCACCGCCGTGTATATTGCCGTAAGTCATTACGATATAAAAATAGTCGGTCTTAAAAACAGCTTTTTTCAAAAAATCCTTAACCATGCCGGGCACTTCATGACCGTAAACAGGGCAGACAATTCCTATTTTATCCGCTTCATATTCCAAGCTGTCATTGTGAATAATCTGAGGAATACTCACAACCTCCCTGTCAAGCTGCTTTGCCGCATATAAACTGTTTCCCGTTCCCGTAAAATAAAAAACCATATCTATCCTCCTTTGCAAAAAGGGAAACGCATTTAAAATACATCTCCCCTTTAAGCAGTTATTTTTCGGTTATTATTCGTGAACCTTTAAGCTGTGAAGCATTTTTACAAAGGCAGGATCACTATGATTTACAATTTTACTGTGTCCAATATCCAGTTTTGCGATTTCTTTCATATCTTCATCAGAAAGGGCAAAATCCCAAATATCGATATTCTGTTCAATACGCTCCTTATGAACAGACTTGGGAATAACAACAACACCTCTTTGAATATTCCACCGTAAAGCAACCTGTGCCGCAGTTTTTCCGTATTTTTCACCGATTTTGCTTAAAACAGGGTGGCTGAAAATATTATTTGTGCCTTCCGCAAAAGGCCCCCAGGCCTCGGGAACAACTCCGTATTCCTTCATAACCGCAAGGGCATTTTCCTGTTGGAAGAAGGGGTGAAGCTCAATCTGATTTACAGCCGGAATAACATCAACTGTTTCGCAAAAGTCCGTAAGCACATGGGGATAGAAGTTGCAGACACCTATCGCTCTCAGCTTTCCCTCTTTGTAGGCTTCTTCCATAGCCCTGTAGCCGCCCATATAGTCGCCCATAGGCTGATGTATCAAATATAAGTCAATATAATCAAGCCCTAATTTGTTTAAAGATGTTTGAATAGCAGCCTTTGCCGTTTCATAGCCTGCGTCCTGTACCCACAGCTTTGTTGTTATAAAAAGCTCCTCTCGAGCCACTCCGCTCTTTGCTATAGCTTTGCCTACAGCTTCCTCATTCATATAAGCCGCTGCCGTATCAATAAGTCTGTAGCCTGCCTCGATAGCTTCACTTACGGCTTTTTCGCACTGTGTATAGTCGGGTACTTGAAATACTCCGAAACCCTCTAATGGCATTTTTACTCCGTTGTTTAATGTTACATATTCCATAATACAGCATACGTTTCATTTGTTTTTGTATTATAAGTATAAAGCATATTTTTAAAAAAGTACAATATCAATTTTGCAATCTGCTATTTATAAAATGAATACTGAAATTGACAAGCCGTAATAATTATGCTAAAATTAAAGAAAAAATGAAAGAAGGCAGTGTATGATAGAATTAACTCAGCTTGAACATTTAATAACCTTTGCAGATGCCGGAACACTGTCAAAGGCGGCGGAAAACTTACATATTTCGCAGCCTACTCTGACACGCTCAATGCAGAAGCTTGAAAATGAATTTGATGTGCCGCTGTTTAACAGAACCAAAAACAAAATGATTTTAAATGATAACGGCATACTTGCCGTTGACTATGCCCGAAAAATTTTAGGACAAACAAATGATATGTTGAACCTTGTTCGTATGGCAGACAGAAAAAAGCACACAATTTCCATAGGCTCCTGTGCCCCTATGCCTATGCTGTCCCTCGTGCAGAAAGCTGCACAAGCCTATTCCGATATGACAATTACCTCGGAATTAAGAGAAAACGATTTTCTTTTAAGAGGGCTTAAGGAAGGCACATATCAAATAATAATTCTTCCGTATGAGCCTAAAGAAGCCGGCTTGTACTGCAATGAGTATGAAAAAGAAAATCTTCTTTTTGCTTTGCCCCTAAATCACCGCTTTGCCCACAGCACAGGCTTGTATATGAAGGACCTTGACGGAGAAAATATGCTTCTCCTCTCCGACATAGGCTTTTGGCACGACCTGCCAAAACAAAAAATGCCAAATTCAAGATTTTTGGAGCAAAGCGACAGATTTGACTTCGATGAGCTTATTCAGTCCTCCGTCCTGCCCTGCTTTGCCTCCGATTCGGCAGTCAGAATAGCAGAACCCCCTAAAAACCGTGTCCTCGTCCCAATCCTCGATAAAGAAGCAAGCGTAACCTATTACATCATCTGCCTGAAAAACAAAAAGTCACAATTCAAAAAGATTATATAATCAAAACTATATAATTTCACACCACAAAAAGACCAACTCCCCAGGTTTAAAACCTAAAAGGAGTTGGTCTTTGTTATTTTGCATACCGCTGCTAAAAAATTTTTTAAAACACTTGTAATCTATAAAAAAAGGTGTATAATATAAATATAAAAAGAAAAGACGAGTACCGTCAATACTCACCTAATCCCCGTCTTTCGACTGAGCAATCGCTGTAAGTCAGTTAGGCGGTAAGTTAATGCTAAAACATAGACCACCGTTACTTATGACAAGGGTGGTCTTTTTTTGCAACATTTATCAACAATGCTATATACTTGATGTCATATATAGTTTGTATAACAACGAAGTAAGCATAAATCAAATCGAATGCTGTCATAGGTGTCACCAAGAACCCAAAAGATGTTGGGTGGCGAAGCCATTTTTGCGTCAGCAAAAATTCTGAACACTTATAATAAAAGTCCTACAGGTACTAAAATTATAATAGAAGTTCGCCTAACCAACCCTGTTAGCAAATTGCCTGTTGCTATTATAGCAAAAAAATTGTTGAAAGTAAAGATAAATTTGATATTAAAAATCCTTTAAGAATTTTCACATCAAAAAAAGACCAACTCCCCTAAATTAAAAATTTAAAGGAAGTTGGTCTATTATTATATGTTATAAAGCTGCGACATATTCAGCTTTTACAGGCTTGTTTTTCACTTCTGCGATGTTGGCTTCATTTTCCGGCTCCGCTTTTGCGGTATCGGCTATATTGCCCATTGTCAGCTCTTTGTTAAGCTCCGCAAGTCGTTTTTCTTTTTCGTGAAGTTCGTCAATTCGGGCAAAGGGCTTTGTCAGTTCCTCTTTGGCATTTTTGAGGTTTTTCATCGTATTTTAAAGTGCCGCCGTGTGTGT
>JAJQCI010000320.1:0-2635 GCA_021202835.1 Clostridiales bacterium
ACAAGTCTGCCGCATTTGACACACCTTATTCTGAAATCGGCCCCGGCTCTCAATATTTCCCACTCATGACTTCCGCAGGGGTGAACCTTTTTCATATATATTATGTCACCGATATTCAAATCCATTGTTATTCCTCTTTCTTAACATACACAGTTCTTTGAGGATAGGGAATCACGATATTTTCCTCATCAAAACGTTTTTTAATCTTAAGCCTTAAGCCTCTTTCCACAGCCCACTGACGACCGGCCTCGGTATCGGCGGAAATTCTTATTGTAACGCCGCTTTCTCCCAAGTCCGTTACGCCCAAAACCTCGGGCGGAGTCAAAATACCCTCTACGGAGCCCTCTTTATAGATTTTGTCAAGCTCGTCGCTTAAAACATCTATTACATATTCTGTATTATGCTCATATGAAACGGAAATATCCAAAACCGCTCTGTTAAAATTTTTACAGCAGTTTGTAACTATTTTAACCTCTCCGTTTGGTATTATGTATACATCTCCGTCATAGCTTCGGAGCTTTGTGGTTTTAAGCCCTATCGATTCAACCGTGCCCTGGTATGAGTCTATTTTTATAACATCGCCTACGGCATACTGATCCTCAATGAGAATAAACATACCGGAAATAATATCCCCCACAAGATCCTGAGCGCCTAAACCCAAAGCAACGCTTCCCACGCCGGCAACAGCCAAAATCGAAGCAGGGCTTATACCGAAAATCAAAAGCATTTGGCAGGCAACACAAAAATATACAAAAAATATTTTAGAACACTTGAACAAACCGTCAAAATGGTTTCGGATTTTTCTATATTACTGCTTTTTCTGAGGGCTTTTTTCAGGAGCCTCGTAAAAAACTTTAACACAAGATGCCCTATGGCAAGCGTAATTATGCAGAGTAAAATTTTGTAAAAAAAATCCACAACAGATATGAAATTTTCAAGCCCGAGCTCAGCGGTTTTCTGCAGCACAAATTCTTCCATAAAAGCTCTCCTGTTCCTTAATCTTTACGACACTATAAAAAATAATACCACAGAGAGAAAAAAAAGTCAATAAGGCTGAAAATGTTTTTCAAAAGACTTTTTCGGCCGGCCGCAAAAGAAAAGCCGGCGTCAGGCAAAATCCAATTTAATTTTTGAATTTTTAAACATTTTCACTTGACAAAAAGCCCGTCGATTTATAAGATAGATAATAGATAGAAAACATCGGAAAAAAGGAAAAGGTGATCATATGAATAATGCCGAAAAGCTTATAGAGTTTATAGGAAACTGCCCCGAAGCGGCTTTTGGGGCCAAATATATATGTAAGGAATTTGACGACTACGGCTTTGAAAGACTGGAGGAAAACAGAGATTTCAAGCTTAAACGCGGAGGAGCTTATTATGTTGTAAAAAACGCTTCCTGTGTTGTTGCCTTTACCGTAGGCCAAAATATCAAATCCCCCGAATTTAAAATTGCGGCGGCTCATTTAGATAGCCCTGCTTTCAGAATAAAAAAATCTCCCACAATTATCGACAGGGGATATGTTAAGCTTAACACGGAAAGCTACGGGGGAGTTGTTCCCTCAAGCTGGTTTGACAGGCCTCTGTCATTTGCCGGCAGAATTATTGTCAGCGACGAAAACCCCTTAAAGCCAACTGAAATTTATATGGATTTTAAGCGTCCCATGCTTACAATTCCCTCTCTGGCACCCCACTTCGGCAAAAGAAAAAATGAAACCGACTTTCAAAAGGATACTCTTCCTGTATGCGGAATTTTAGGCGAAGGCAAGGCCTTTGATTTTGAGAAATATATTGCAAAGGAAGCCAGGGTTAACAGCGGCAATATTTTAGACTATGACTTTACTGTATACAACTGTGAAAAGGGCAGTCAAACAGGCTTGGAAAAGGACTTTGTTTCGGCGCCCCGTCTTGACGACCTTCTTATGGTATACTGCATAATGGAGGGCTTTAAAAAAGAAAGAAGCCGTGAATATATAAGTATGGCAATTTTCACCGACCACGAGGAGGTGGGCAGCTTATCCTCCGAAGGAGCAAAATCCGTTTTCATAAGAGACTGCTTAAAGAGAATTTCAGGCGCTTTGGATTTTTCAGAGGAGGATTTTTATAAGGGAACAGCAGATTCAATAGGCCTTTCGGCCGACCTTTCCCACGCCTACCACCCCAACTACGGCGAAAAATATGATATTACAAGCTTCCCTGTTTTAAACGGCGGAATTGTTTTAAAACACGCCGCTTCAAAATCTTATTCAACAGAGCTGTATGCCGGAGCGGCTTTTGTGGACGTATGCAGAGACGCCGGAGTTAAGGTTCAGCATTTTTACAACCGCTCGGGAATAAAAGGCGGAAGCACCATAGGTGCGGCTCTTTCGGCCTCTCTGGGTATACCCTTTACGGATATGGGGCTTTCCGTTTTGGGAATGCATTCGGCGAGAGAGCTTTGCGGAAGCGAGGATATAGAAAGCGGAGTTAAGCTTTTCAAGAGCTTTTACGGGCTTTAAGTTTTATTTAAGGTAAGGTGATTATTTATGGAAGGTTATTTTGTAAAGCTGGTTTGTGCCGAGAAAACCTACAGAGATGTCAGAGCTGTAAAAAGCGTAAGTCTTGGGCTTCACAAGGGCAGAACCGTTGGGCTTTTGGGC
>JAJQCI010000320.1:2645-3374 GCA_021202835.1 Clostridiales bacterium
GCGGGAAGGGCGCCGGAAAGTCAACCCTGTGCAGGCTTATCTGCGGCATTGAGAGGCAGACGGAGGGGGAAATTCTTTTTGACGGAAAGAAAATAAACAAAAATTCCAAAAAAAGAATGCGATACCTTCTGGGGGATGAATATATAGCGGAATTCAAAACCGCAAAGGATATCATGGATTTTTACGAATGCTATTACACCGATTTCAGCCGAAAAAAGGCGGTGGAGCTTATGCGCCTTTTGGGTGTTGACCCGGATAAGAAAATCAGCAAAAACAAGGGTATAAACCAGCTTATTTCTCTTTCCTGTCTGGGCGCAGGCAGTGCGGAGCTTTATGTTTTGGACGAACCCCTTAATTATTTCGACAGGGCCGAAAGAGAAGCCTATCTGAAAACCGTTTTCAGAACCTTCGAAACAAAGCCACTTATAATAATTTCAACCGAATTTTTAAGGGGCATAGAGTCTCTCCTCGATGACGCCGTTTTTATGCATGAGGGCAGAGTTAAGCTTTGTAAATCCGCAGAGGAAATAAGAATCAAAACCGGCAAGGGCGTTGAGGATTTTTATAAGGAGGTGTACGGCCTTGATAATTAATGATTTCGGACGTATGGCAAAAAGGCTTCTTCCTTTATATTTGTTTCTTTTTGCGCTTCAGCTTTTATTTTTTAAGGTTGAAAAAGCATATAATATAACCTGTGCAATAGGGCTGTTCTGTACCCTTGCGGTAAAC
>JAJQCI010000320.1:3384-13962 GCA_021202835.1 Clostridiales bacterium
TTCTTTGGGGCTTTATGTTTTCCGTTTTATTTTCAGGAATATCGGCCTTTTTGACATTCACTCACGGCGCCGTAATAACCGCTCCGTCAATTTTTGTGCGTATTTTGCTTGTTTTTTTAAGCTGCTATACGGCTATGATTGTTTCTAAACCTTGGGAAAGATGGTATTATGTCTTAGGGCTTATGATTCTTCTGGTCGTTTTGACAGGCTTAATAGGTATGCCGGCCTACATTTCGGGAGATCTTGCCGCATCGGTCGTATATGCCTTAATAAGCCTTGTTTTGTTTGTATTCTGCGCCTTTAATATAGGAAAGTAACAACTTAAACGTCCTATAATAACCAATTCTGTTGAACACATATAAAAATATGAAATATATTGTTTTCATTGACAAAAATTTTTATATGTGTTATGCTTATATTGCAAAGAGGAAACGAATGAAAAGCTATTCTTCAAGAGAAGTCATAAAAAAACTTGAAGCAGATGGATGGTATGAAGTAAATGTTGTAGGCAGTCATCACCAATTTAAACACACGACAAAAAAGGGACGAACTACTGTAAAACATCCTGATAAAGATATACCATTGAAAACACTCAAGTGCATTGAACAGCAATCCGGTGTAAAATTTAACTAGGAAAATGCTTATTTAATATCAAAAAAATATGTTATTTGGAGGTGATTCTATGAAAAAAACATAAATATATATTTATCCGGCTGTTTTTACTTATTAGCCTGAACAGGAAATAGCCGTAGAATTTCCGGACTTAAACTGTGCTACAAGCGGTGTGAACGATGATGATGCTCTATTATCTGCAAGAGAACTTTTGGGCTGCGTTCTCTATGGAATGGAAGAAGATGGTGAACCTATTCCGAATCCTACACCTCTTTCAAAGGTTAAAACACAGCCTAATGAATGTGTGGTTTTGGTAGACGTTTATATGCCTTCGATACGTCAAGCGAATGTAAACCGTTCTGTAAATCGTACCGTAACTCTTCCTGCATGGCTTAATGCTGCTGCTCTTGAGAAAAACATCAACTTCTCGCAAATATTACAGGAAGCCTTAAAATCACAGCTTAATATAGGATAATCACCCTGTAATTGCTTTCTAAGGTAAATAAAATTTAAAATAAAGGTATAAAAAGAATTTGACGGTCAATAATATTATTACGGTCGGAAAACCGACTATCATTCTTTTTTTCTCCTTTAATGATTTTTGCAATAATTTTTGCGAAAAAGGCTCTCTCCCAAAAGGGAAGGAGCCTTTTTTGTACCTTTAAACCAAATATATTGTTTTAATCCGTGAAAATCTGTACCCAGTAGGCGGTTCCGTTTTTATTTACATAGCCTACTCCCAGCTTTCCATAGCTTGAGCTTAATATGTTGGTCTTATGACCTTCTGAGTTCATCCATGCTGTCATAACGGCCTCGGCCGATTTCTGCCCTTTTGCTATATTTTCTCCGGCGGATTTATAAGAGATTCCCAAAGAAGAAAGCATCTGGAAGGGCGTGCCGTATGTAGGAGAGGTATGGCTGAAATAGTTGTTGTCGGCCATATCCTGCGCTTTAAGGGCGGCGGCATTATTAAGTGACGAATCCAGCGTAAGTGAAGACAGGCCTGCCGCAGCTCTTTCCTTGTTTACAAGCTGTAAAATCTGTTCCGCCATGCCCGTGTCGGCCGAGGATGAGGCCGAGGCGGCGGTTGTGGTTTCCGTTGGTGCTTCGGTTGCTGCGGCCGGCGCCTTGGTTGTTGTTTCCGTTGTGGTTTCGATTACGGCCTTTGTGGTTGTTTCTGCAGCCGGCGGAACCGGTGCTTTGGTCGTTGTTTCTTTGGCCGCTTCTGTCGTGGCTTCGGTTGTGGTCTCAATTATAGCTTTGGTGGTTGTCTCGGCCTGAGTTTCCTTTGCTGCCCCTTCTGTCTGCTTTTCCGTTGTTTCTGCGGACGGTTTTTCGGTGGGTCTTTGTGAAGGAAGCTGATGTTTTTCAGGAGCTTCCGAGCCTTCTCTGTTATCTTCCGGTTTTTCGTTTGGTGCAAAGCCGCCTGCATTCCACAAGGGCAGAAAATCGAAAACAGTTTTTTCCGCTTCTTCAATATTATCAATGATTGTGTCATTATATGTACCCGTGCAGGCCCCTTCGGGATATGTCTGTGACGCCAAAGCCGTGTTTGTGAGCGCTATTGATGCCGCCATTGTTGCCGCAGCAATCTTGCCTAATTTTTTCATACTGTATTACCTCCGTATCAATTTATTTCAGAGACGATTTCTTTGCTGTGTCTCTGTAATGTATATGTTACAAAATTGTTACGAAAAAATAAATGATGAAAATATGTAAACAAAGCAACATAGTGGAAGCAATTCAATTTTTTAGGCCAAAACAGCTGTAAAGTCTCATAATATTTGACATTTCGGGAAGAAAAACACCATTAAGATCTCGCTGTAATTATCTCACCGAAATAAGGTTCGTCAAGCCTGCACTCATATAGCTTAAAACAGGAAAAATCATATTCACAAAAACCCGGTTGTTTTATATAATATGCAATTGCCTCACCGGCTTTTTCCTTTGATGAAAAAATGCCCAGTTGCTTACATTCCGCAAATTCTTCATTTTTGCCGTAATTATATCGGTGAAGCAATAAATAAAAGCTTTCCATGCAAACCTCCCCTTTCAATGGCAGCCGGAAGCACTGACAAAGCCCTCCGGCCAGTCTTTTCTGTCAATCTTACATTTACTTATAATAAAACAGTTTCTTTCATATTTTTTATATTCATCTCTCTGCCTGAAAAATTCTATCATATGTTCCGCCTTTTCCTCGGAAGAATATATACCCAGAAAACAGGAGTCTTCAAGCTCTCCCTCCGATCCGTATTCATGCATTATTTCAAGCTCATAAACAAATTCCATTTTCATTTCTCCCATGCATAAATTTACCCCTCTTCATAAATATCAAAAGAGGGGTATTGTCATAAATTATAAAACCGCTTTCAGGCTCTTGCCTGCGGCCACTCCGAAAAGGCAGAGGGCTGCACTTAAAAATATATACAGGCCGGCGGCCTGATATCTGCCGTCTTCAATAAGATTCACCGTTTCAAGCGAAAATGTGGAAAAGGTTGTAAATCCTCCGCAGAAGCCTGTTTTTAAGAAAAGCTGAATATTTTGATTCAGGCCCTTTTCTTCGGCTATGCCCGTAATCAGGCCTATTATAAAGGCTCCGGCAAAATTTGTGAAAAGTGTCAGAAGCGGAAAGCCGGCCTTCAGCGGAAACAGGCTTATTCCGTAACGGAAAACCGCTCCCATGGCCCCTCCTGCGGCAACAAGGGCAAAGCTCATATTTTTACCGCCTTACATAGAAAGTCTGCCGTGCTTTTCATAATTTGAAACCGACTTTACCGTGTTGTCGTCGTTTACGAAAACAACCTTTGGCTTATGAGATTTTGCCTCTTCGGGGGTTAACGAAGCATTTGACTCATTTTTGATTATGTCGGTGCCTGCAACCTTTCTTGCGGCGGCGCCGTTTAAACATATCATACCGCTGTTTTCGTCTCCGAAAATAACATATGTTTCAAATCTTTCGCCGTTGTTTATGTCAACAATATGAACCTTTTCATATTCAAGTATGCCTGCCGCTTCGCAGAGAACCGGGTCGATTGTTATACTGCCTACATAATTAAGCTCCGCCTGAACTACCGTCGCCCTGTGGATCTTTCCCTTAAGCATCTCTAAAGTCATATAAAGTCCTCCTTGTGCTTCAGTTAAATTTCGAGACTGAAGTTGTCAATAAGTCTTGCGGAATTTCCCATATATACCGCACAGGCACATAAAATATCTTTTTCTATCGTTTCAACAGGCTCCAAAGACAGGCTGTCTACAATGCTTACATAGTCTATCTTTGTTACACCCACTGAAAGAATAACCTCTGAAATTGCTTCGATAACCTTCTGTGAGTTTCTCTCTCCGTCAATAATCATCTGCCTGCCCATTGTCATTGCCTTGTTTATAATAGGAGCAAGGCTTCTTTCTTCAGGGGTAAGATATGAATTTCTGGAGCTTTTGGCAAGGCCGTCGGCCTCACGTATTATAGGACAGCCGTTTATCTTGACGTTCATATTAAGGTCAACAACCATTCTCTTTATAACGGCCAGCTGCTGAGCGTCCTTCTCTCCGAAATAAGCGTTGTCGGGGGTAACTATATTAAAAAGTTTGTTTACAACAGTCTGAACGCCTCTGAAGTGAATGGGTCTGCTTTTTCCGCAAAGGCCCCCCGTAAGGCCGTTCATATCAACATATGAGCAGAAGCCCTCGGGATACATCTCGCTGACCTCGGGAGCGAAAATAACATCAACCCCGGCCTTTTCGCAGAGACCGGCGTCTCTGTTTAAATCTCTGGGATAGCTGTCAAAGTCTTCACCGGGGCCGAACTGCATAGGGTTTACAAAATCACTTACAACAACTCTGTCGTTGTTTTCTCTTGCTTTCTTTATAAGGCTTAAGTGACCTTCGTGAAGCCAGCCCATTGTGGGAACGAGCCCTATTGTAAGCCCTTCCTTTCTCCATGTCTTAACCTGTTCCTTTACTTCCGAAACCGTCTTTAAAATTTTCATTGCTTCGTCCTCTTTTGTATTTAATAGAGCTTTTCTATCTCTTCGTCCTTAATTTTATATGTGTGTTCCTCTGCAGGGAAGGCTCCGCTTTTAACCTCGTCGGAATAAGCCTTGAAGGCTTCTGTCATAATCGTGCCCACATTGGCAAACTGCTTTACGAATTTTGGCTTAAAATCGGGATACATACCTAACATATCCTGATATACGAGGACCTGACCGTCACAGTCCTTTCCTGCACCTATACCTATAACGGGATATGAAACGCTTTCTGTTATCATCTTGCCTACCTTTGCCGGAACACCCTCAACAACAGCGGCAAAAACACCTGCTTCTTCAAGAGCCTTTGCGTCCTCCAAAAGCTTTTTAATGGCTTCGGCGGTTTTTCCCTGAACCTTGAAGCCTCCGAAAGCATTAATTGACTGGGGTGTTAAGCCTATATGGCCGCATACGGGAATCTGACATCTTACTATTGCCTTAATAACCTCGGCAAATTCCTTTCCGCCTTCAAGCTTAACAGCTGAGGCGCCCCCCTCTTTAATAAGCCTTCCGGCATTGCGGCAGCTTTCCTCAATTGAAACATGATAGCTCATAAAGGGCATATCCGCAATAACAAGGGCGTTTTTGGCCCCTCTTGAAACAGCCTTTGTGTGGTGAATCATATCCTCTATTGTTACCGGAATGGTGGAGTCATAGCCTAAAATAGTATTGCCCAAAGAATCGCCTACCAAAATGGATTCGATTCCGGCCGCATCAACAAGACTTGCGGCAGTGTAGTCATAGGCCGTCAGCATAGTGATTTTTTCGCCTTTTTCCTTAGCTTTTCTGAAATAATCCGTAGTAATTTTCATTATTTAATTCTCCTGAATATTAAATTTAGCCGTGGATAAGAATATCGGAAAATAAAAAATTTTCTGTCAAAAATACAACCCCTATAGGTTTCCCCTTGGGTATCGTTTTTTGTCAAACCTCAAAGCCCACATTCCCATTTTACAGGCTCAGCCGGTTTTTATTTGATTTAAAAATAATGAGGTGCAGTTCTCTTAAACCGAGATACTACCCATAGCTATATTCAGATTATACCACAAATTGATTTAAAAGCAATACTCTTTTTTTACGAATCTTAAGCAAAAATAAGGCTGAAAATAAGACAAATTTAATAGTCTTTGATACAGCCTCTATTCCATGATTATTTTTGACTGTCATTGACTAACTCCATTGACTCCATTAATGAATTTCACAAAATACATAATCCTGCTGATAAAGATCAAGCATGAAAAAAGCCGCCCCATGAGCAAATGACGGCGGCTTTAGATAACAAACAATAATAAACCGCCTAACCACCCTTTATGCGGCTGCTTAGCTTAAGTCTTTGGCTTTAGGCGGAGTGCCAAACACCGAAAAGAGGCGGAAACGAGGCTTAAGCCCTGTTTCCGCCCTTTAGTGTTTTAAGTTAAATGTTTATTTCTTGTTATCAGTTGTTATCCAAAACATACTGAGCAACTATCGAAGCGTCTATAGCCGTTACAACGCCGTCGCCGTTTACATCTGCCTTGTCGGCGTCGAAGCCTTCGGAAACGCTGTATCTGTTAAGACAATAGTTAAGAATTTCCTTTGCGTCAAGACTGTCTACAACACCGTCGCCGTTTACGTCGTAGGTAAGGGGTGTGACAGGCTCATCGGGAGTTTCCTCTGCCTCTGTTTCGAGAGAAACGTTGTCGAAATATACTGTGGAAGCAGCTGTTCTTACAAGTCTTATCTGCTTAATCTGCATAGGTGATTTTGAAACAAGGCTTGTTGTTTCGCTTACAAGCGGTGTATCGAAGCTTCCGTCCGGATCATAGGTTCCGTCTGTGCCGTGGAGATATACGCTTGTTGTGGCCGTCTTGCTGTCTAAGTCTGCGGTAACAACAACTCTGTACCAAGCGTTGTCGCTTATGCTCTGGTTGAGTGCCGTATCAACCGCCGAATTTGCCGAGGGCGAATCGGAGGTTACGCAGTAAAGGCTGTCGCCGGCATCCATAAGGTGATAAATTATGTTCGTCGTGGCAAAGGCTTCCGTTCCTTCTCCGTCTGCGTTTGCCGTTTCGGCATTCTCAAAATAAATTCTGAAGGACCTGCCTGTTGTGTTGGAGTCGGCTTTTGCTCTTAAAACATCGGCTGTAAATGTAACCTTGCCTGTTCCTACCGAACCGTCAAGAACCTTGAATACAGCCTTGTCGTCGAGTCTAATCTTTGCGGAGGAGTTGCCGCCGACTGCTGTTGTGTCTGCTGTGTCAACTACGCTTGAATAGCTCTGCTGAGCGTTCCAGTCTGAGAAATCCTCGGTGTCTGAGAAGCTGGGGTCTGCGGCTTCAAACGTACCGGAGCCTGTACCCGTAAGGTTAAGTGTGATTGTAGATGTTTCGGCCGTTCCCACAAGGTCGTCGCCTGCGGATACGGTTGCTTTAACCTTAACGGTTGCCGTGGCAAATGAAGAATAGTTAATTGTTCCGTCGCTGTTTACGATGCCGCTTGTTCCGTCAACTGCGTTCCAGCTTAAAGCTGTCATATGGTCGCCGTATGCGGGAAGGCTGTCCCCTGAGGAAAGCGTAAGAGATGAGCTTTCGGAAAGTGAAGCTGCGTCTGTTTCCGCCAGTTCCGTAAGGTTTGTATATCTTAAATTGTCAACATAGAACTTAACCTGTTCATAATTTCTGTTGGGTCTGAAAACTATTCTGTTTGCGGCGAAATCCTCATATGTATAGCCGTCGGTTCCGAAATATTTCGAGCCTATCTGACAGTCTTTAACCGATGTAATAAGGTCGCCGTCGGAGTCATAGAGATAATAGTTTACTGTAGGCTCTGTGCCTGCGCTTAAACCAACAGCGTCTATAACAACCTTTACGGTATACCACTGTGAGCCTGCCGTAACAAGTTCAGTGTCTGCCGAGCCGGCCACATAATTCTTTATGCTGTAGTCGCCGCCGTCTTCAGTAAATCTCAGAGAGCCCACTGTCTGAGAGCCTCTGACATATGCTTCACAGTAGCCGTCGGTAGATATATTTGTAATATATACATCAAAGCTTGTTTCATAAACCTGATCGACAATTCCCTCGTCTGCAAAGCTGTAGCTGAAGTCGTGAATGTTTGAGCCGGTTGTGCCTGTCTGGTTAATCATGTAGAACTTGTCGTGATCGGAGAAGGTTACGCCGTCAATATTGTTAACAACATATCCCTCAATGGAGTCGCCCTTGTCTGCATTTCCGTCTTTAAAGACTTCACAGGCTTCGCCTACGGTATCATCATTAAATGTATAAACTCCGTCGGCTGTCTCTGTTTTTGAGCCTACCGTTACGGTAAAGGTTCTTACCTCGTCGGTAAGGCCTGTCTTTGAAAGAGTAACGGTTAAGGTTATTGTTGTTGTGCCTTCGCCGTATTCGCCTATGAGAATTGTGTTATTGCTGAATTTAGCGCTGTTGTCACAGCTCCAGCTTACATTAACATCCGGATCGCTTTCAAAGCTTGTAACAACAGTTGTGTCGCTTGTAACAAGGCTTGAAATACTTATGCTGTCTGCCAAAGCCGCCAGGCTTTCCTGTGGAGTCTCTGTGTCCCAGCCGCCGGGGTTCCAGCTGTCTGAGCCCTTTATGAAGTTATAGGGACCGTAATATGCGTTTAAGAAGGCAGTTTCGGAGTAAGCTGTTCCGGAAGAATCCGGTGTAACTCCGCAGCAAACGCCTGTTACGCCGTCAAACCATGTTCCGCTTACCGAAACGGTTCCGCCGTAAACCGCCGCAAGGCCACTGCCCTTTGCAATAGAAGCTGCGCTTATAGTACAATCCTTAAATTCAACAGTATAAGCTGTCGCCGAGCTTGCCGTAACCTCCGCTGCGGCTCCGCTTGTTTTAACGGTACAGTCTTCGAAAACAGCCTGTGCATTTATGCCTGTTATAGTTCCGTTTACGCTGCAGCCGCTGAAATAGCTTCTTGTGCCGGAGGCAAGGCTTACGGAAGCACAGCTTACACCGGTAAAGACAGCCTCGTCGCCGCCGCTCTGAACGTTAACGCTGCCAGCTGCATCGATACCGCTTACAGAACAGCTTAAGCCGCTTACATAAATGCTGTTGACTGTTATGCCGCTTGAGCCGTCGGCAGGCTGAACAATAACGTTGTCATATTCAATGTTTAAATCTTCGTTATATGTTCCGCTTGTTATATAAATTGTCTTTGTTCCGCTTACACCTTCGTCAACAGCCGCTTTGATATATGCAATTGCGTCTTCAATAGTCTTAACAACAGATGAGTCGCTGCCGTCGGCTGAAGGATCAACCGTAACCTCTGAGCCTACCTTGGGAGATGTTGTAACTGTTCCCTCGGGGAAGCTGTCAACGGTTAAGTCGTTTAAGTAATATTCAATATTTGTATATCCCTGACCGCAATAGTCACCGTTTGTCTCTGTTTTGGAAGCGCTGTAGGGGTCAAGGCCTCTTTCAAGCTCCCACCAGTCGGGCATGCCGTCGCCGTCGGTGTCTGTGTATAAATCGCCGTAGTCCGAAGCGTAGGTTGTTTCGGGATATGTATATGTTGTCTGAACAATGCCGTAGCTCTCGATTGAGGCCTGCTGTGAGGAAGAAGCCTCGGAGAGGTCTCTTGCGCCGGTGAGATTGCCTGTGCCGGTTAATGTTTCTTCAATGACCTGTGCGTCGATATCGGTTCTGGAGTCGGAATTTACCGCAGGGCCTACGAATGAGGTTACATGCTCATAGGCTTCGTCTGCCGATTCTGCCTGATTTACATAGGCGATATCCTCAGAGCCGCTTGTAATAGAGAAAGGAGTTGAGGAATAGAAGTCGTCCTTCGTGTAGGTTGAGCCGTAGTCTATGTAATTCCAGTCTGTTCCCAAATCGGCAATAACGACGTCGTCCTTTTCAACGATCTTGTTGCCTGTCATATAGAATCTGAAGTTTTCATAACCCGAACCGGAGGATATATTTATATATCTTATGCCGGAGGTCTTTTCGCCCTTCTTTAAGTAGTTTCCTACATAGTTAAGGTGGCCCAGAGTACCGTAGGCTGTCTGATAGCCCCAGTTGTAAATAACGTTGTTAACAAACTCGGCCGTGTTTGTTTTTTCAACCTTTCCTCTGAAGTTTCTGGAAATGTTGTGAACAATAAGGTTGTGGTGCCAGGTTGTGTTGCTCTTGCCGAACATTATGCCGAAACCGTGGATACCCTTGCTGTGGTATGAGAAGCAGTTTGCAGGGCCGATGATCGTCCACTGGGTTGTATACATATCATTATTTGAATAAAGGCCCCACTGTTCGTCATTAGCCCAGCCGAAGGCGCAGTGGTCGATAATTGAGTTTGAACCGTCAGAGCCGCCTAAAGCGTCATATTCCGCCGATGTTCCTCTTTCGCCGGGACGGCCAGCTTACATAACGAAGTATGATATTTGAGCCGCCTAAGCCTATTTTGTAGTTTTTAAATGTTACGCCGTGACCGCCGGGGGCAGTCTGACCGGCAACGGTTATATTTGACTTAATAACAACGTCGCTTTTAAGCTCGATTGTACCCCCCACGTCAAATACAACGATTCTGTTTGAGCTGCTTACGGCGTCTCTGAAGGAGCCCGTACCGCTGTCGTTTAAATTGGTAACGTGATAAACAGTGCCGCCTCTGCCGCCTGTTGTATATTTTCCTCCGCCTTCAGCGCCGGGAAAGGCCGGAATACTGTCGGCCGCCTGAACGGTTTCCGTCACGGCTCCGCCTGCGGAAGAAAACGAAATAACGCCTGCAGCCATAGTGGCTGCCATTAATAAAGACAATAATCTTTTCTTCAAATTAATTCTCTCCTTTTCTGTATATTTTTGTTAATAAAGCATAATTTGATTATACACCTAAGCCGTCTTTTTGTCAATTATTAATTCGATTTTTACAGGATAAACGCGGGTGTTTAACAGTTAGAAATTCAAAAATAGGCTTGTAGGGTGCAGAAAACCTG
>JAJQCI010000205.1:0-3095 GCA_021202835.1 Clostridiales bacterium
GTTTTATCTCTGATTTATCAATCCGCTGTTGATAGAAGCTGTTTCAAAACAAAAGCTGCATCTTCTCTGTCTACAATTTTATCACCATTAATATCGGCAGCTGCAAATTCAGTGTCGGTAAGAGTTGTCAAGCTGTCAGTATACTGCATTATTCTTATGGCATCTATAAGATCAATAACATGCTCTCCGTTTGCGTCTCCCAGTGAGGTTGCATCAATCGCATAAATATATGGATTAGTAGTCTGACCCATTATGTAAACCGTTTGACCTTCAGAAAGATTGAACACTGTTTCGACATTTCCGTAAAATAATTCTCCGTCATAATATGCCAGTGAGGTATATGTTCCATTGTTGTTCTTTTCGGCAAAAGCAATCTCTTTACCCGAGGGTACAGTTGTAGCTATAGTCACTATACAATTTTGTTTTGCCGTTATTGAACTGTGTATTCTCATACTTTTTGACGCACCATCCAAGACAATACCGGAAGTAGTGCTTGAACATACAAGCGAACTTATATAAGAGTAGTTGCCTATTTTATTTGAAGCTGTTTCTTCGTTTACGCTGAGATTCAAGACAGCTTCGTAGGAAAATGATAAATATATAATTATCATTTTCCTAAAATAATCAAAAACAATAATAAAGTGTCTTTAACTTGTGTTTTAAACATATAGAAATTAAGGCTATAGCATTTGAAAATGCTTAAGTGCTTCTCTGATAGCCTCCTCCTTGTCGGGTGGGCAGTTTGGTATGGGGTAGTCGTCATACTTTGAATGGTTATAGCTTTGCCCCACAGGCAAACCGCTTTTACGCTTGACTTGGGAAATGTAGAGGCTTGAAACTTTCAGATTATGTTCTTTCAAGACGTAATCCTTTATTTCTTGGTAGGTTGCTTTTGCTTCGGCGGAGGTGGCGTCAAGCTCATCTAAGTCTAAGTCGACCTCTATATAGTCATCGGGCTTTTGTTGGGACAAAAGGACAACCGTCTCTATATGGTTTGTCAGGGGGAACATATCAACGGGGGTGATTTGTGTCGGGGTGTAGAGGGGCTTAAGGCAGGCCAGGTCACGGGCCAGGGTTGAGGGGTTACAGCTTACGTAGATTATTTTCGGGGGAGCGAAAGCCTTCAGAGTTTCCAAAAGCTCAGGGGCGCAGCCCTTTCTGGGTGGATCGATTACGATCAAATCGGGCTTGGGGGCCTGAAGCTTTGAACAGAGGTCTTCGGCGGCGCCTGTATAGAAGTGAGCGTTTTTGATATTGTTTGCGGCGGCGTTCTCATTGGCGTCGGCTATGGCGTCGGGAACGATTTCTATGCCATAGACTTCCCTTGCCTTCCCTGCCAAAAAGAGAGAGATTGTGCCTATGCCGCAGTAAAGGTCGAAAACGGTTTCAGTGCCCTTAAGGCCGGCCAAAGTCAAAACGGTTTTATAGAGCTTTTCGGTTTGGACAGGGTTTACCTGAAAGAAGGAAAGGGGCGAAATTTTAAACTTAAGCTCTCCTATACAGTCGGTAATATAGCCCTTTCCGAAAAGAGGTTTTATTTTGTCGCCCAAAATTACGTTTGTTTTCCTTTTGTTTATGTTTAAAACCGCCGTTGTTACCCCGGGAACAGCCTTTAACAAGGGTATGAGGGCTTCTCTGCCCGGCAGGTCGTCGGCGTTTATAACTATACAAACCATTATTTCCCCTGTTTTTGCTGCCGTTCTTATTAAAACATGGCGAACAACTCCCCTACCCGTTTCTTCATCATAAGATGTAACAGAATTGGCGTTCATAAAATCTGTTATTGTTTTAAGAATTTTGCTGTCGGAGGGCTGATTTATGAGACAGTCTGTCAGGGGAATAATTTTATGGCTTCTGGGCGCATAAAACCCTGCCACGGCTTTGCCGTCAATTGTGCCTATGGGATACTGACCTTTGTTTCTGTAGCGAAAAGGCGATTCGGCCCCTACGGGAGCGTTTACACATATATCGGAAGGCAGGCCCCCTATTCTGGTCAGACTGTTTTTAACCGTGCTGTGTTTAAAGTCAAGCTGAGCCGAATAAGAAATATGCTGAAGGGAACAGCCGCCGCATTTTTTGAATATGGGGCAAGGTGGCTCTGTTCGGTTTGGCGAAGGCTTTATTATTTCTTCGATTATGCCGTAGCCATAGCTTTTTTTCAGCTTCACAATCCTCATTTTTATAACATCACCGGGAACAGCGGCAGAGACAAAAAAAGTAAATCCGTCAGCCTTCCCTACTCCCATGCCTTCAACCGTCAGGTCGGTTATTTCAGTTTCTCTGATATCATTTTTCTTAAATTCCATATTTTTTCCTTATATATTATACATTGTTTTTAAATGATTTGTAAAGATAACAGTCCTCTTCGTGCCCGTTTATGAAGCCTGTAGCCTGAAGATAAGAATAAATTATAGTAGAGCCGACAAACTTCATGCCTCTTTTTTTCAAGTCATTTGAAATCAAATCCGAAAGAGGAGATGTTGTTTTGCCTGTTTCAAATATTAAATTTTCACCGGCAAGCTTACGCAGATAATTATAAAAGCCGCCGAACTCACGCTGAATTTCAATAAAAATACCTGCATTTTTTACTGCACCGTTTATTTTGAGTCTGTTTCTTATTATTTTGGAGTTATTCATAAGCTCGTTTATTTTTTCTTCCGAATAACCGGCTATTGCAAAGGGGTCAAAGCCGTCAAAGGCTTCCCGAAAGGCTTCACGCTTATTTAAAACACACTCCCAGGAAAGCCCTGCCTGAAAGCCCTCCAAAATAAGCATCTCAAAAAGCTTATTATCGTCATAAACAGGCACTCCCCACTCTTCATCGTGATATTTAACATATAATTCATTTTGGGTGTTTGCCCAAAAACACCGGGATTTCTCCATATTGCTTCTCCTTAAATCTCTCCTCGGCGAATGTTTCTGCCCAAAACATGGTTATAGCCAAGCCATGTTCCCCCTGTTTTGTCGTTGTCTGCCATTTCCGTAAGCATATTTACTTTTGCGTCGGTATCATCGGCACAGTGGAGAAGAAAGGCTTCTATTGTGCTGGGAAGCTTAGGCGAACCGAATTCAAATTCGCCGTGGTGAGAAAGTAT
>JAJQCI010000205.1:3105-8004 GCA_021202835.1 Clostridiales bacterium
CTTCGGCGCTTAAAAGCTCAGCCCCCATTACTATATGGCCCAAAAGCTGGCCGTTATCTGTATAGTCATTGTCGGGGAAGGGCGAAAGCTCATATATTTTGCATACGTCGTGGAGCATTGCCGATGTTATAAGCAAGTCTCTGTTTAACTCCCCCTTATAGTGCTCTGCAAATCTGTCGCAAAGCTTTGTGACGGAAAGAGTGTGTTCAAGAAGGCCGCCCATATAGGAGTGGTGCATAGATTTTGCTGCGGAATGAACCTTAAATTCCTCCGAAATTTCAGTGTTTTCTATGAATATGTTTTTCAAAAGCTCTTTGAAATAAGGGGCTTTTATTGTGTCTATAATTTTTATAAATTCATCAAAAAGCTCGTCTATGTTATATTTTGTCGTCGGTACAAAGTCCTTATGGTTATACTCCCCTTTCTCCGACCGTCTCAGCCGCCTGATGTTCAGCTGAAGATCGCCGTTGTAGGAGCTTACAAAGGCTTCAACCTTAACAAAGTCGCCCTCGTTAAATTCCTGAATAAGGCTGTTTATTTCCCAAATTTTGCCCTCAACGATTCCCGTTTTGTCATAAAGGCGAATAGACATATAGTTTTTGCCTGCTTTTGATTTAAGCAGCTTTTTCTGCTTGCAGAGATAATGTTCTGTTATTGTTTCTCCTTCACGGAGTTCTTCTATAAATTTCATAACTTTTCCTCCAAATTAATCATATAAGAATTATATCAGATTAATTAAAAAAAATCCACATAAAAATAACCGGATTGAAATATTTTAACACACATTTTAAAAAGCACCTGCATATTTCGGCAGGCGCTTAAAAACGGCCGTAGGAGTCTTTGGATCATTTATTATAATCTCTGATGATTAGTCTGTGCTTATAAGTGCTTTTATGAAATTTCAGGGTTTTCCAATCGTAGTGCCCTTATAGAAATATTCTGTTATTTCGGTATAGCCTTTTCCCGAATCGGCTAAGGCCTTTGCGCCGTTTTGGCTCATTCCCACGCCGTGGCCGAAGCCGCCGCCATAGAAATATATTTCTCCTTCAACGATTTCGACGGCGAAAAATGAGGAGGGCAGGCTTGAAAACTGCTTCACCGTTCCGTCGTTAAGCTTAATTTCTCCCGGCGCCAAAAGGTTTCTTATATTGCTTTCGCCGGAAACAACAACATCCTCGTTTTCGCCCTCAACCAAAACCTCTGTTACGTTTCCCCCTTCTCCCCTTTTTGTAACCGTTACGGCTTCAACAGCTCCGGCCTTTGTTTTAAAGCTGTTTTTGTCGGCTCTGAAGCTCCATCTGTAGCAGGGACAGTCTGCTTCAAGCCCTCCGTCCTCAATCAGCTTAAAAAAGCTTAGGGCCTGTTCTTCATCCGAAAAATCCGGAACGCTTATATCGCCTATGGGACTGCTTTTCAGATATTCAGGGGTTACGGAGCTGCCTTCCGTCCATACGTCGCCGCTGTTTGCGCCTATTCCGCAGGAAGTGGAATAAAAGCAGGCGTTTATAACACTGCCTTTATACATTATCATTTCTCCGTCGGTTTCGTCAACGGCTTTTACGGCCTCGTCACAAACCGAATTTGGGTCATAAATCTGAAAAGCCGTTGTGTCGTCTATATTTGCGCCGAAGCTTAAGCGCTTGTTTCCCTGTCGTTGGTTATATGCATAGCTTCTCGCCGCCAGCGCCTGAGCCTTCAGCGCTTCTTCACCGTAGGAAGCAGGCATTTCGCCGCAGACAACTCCGTAAAGATAGCTGTTAAGGTTTGTTTCACAGACAACGTTATAGCCGCCATCACAGCTTATAACATCAATTCTGCCGGGATATTCCTTTCCGTTTACGTTTATTTTGCCTCCAGCCTTGGGGCTAAGGCTTATTTTTTTGCCGCCGAAAAGCTCTGTTTGGCTTTCGGCGCCTATTTTAAGTGAGCTGCCGCCCTCATACTCATTTTCTTTTGAACCGCTTTTTAGGGTAAAGTCCCCTGCCGACGAAATATCAACGCTTTTGTGAACGAGACTGCCTTCTGACCCACTTAAAGCAATTCTTATAATATCCTCATCCGGACCTTCTTCGCAAAGGGCGCACACCGCCCTGTTGTCTTTGAAAACAATTCTTGAATAGCTTCCGCTTATAATATCCTCCGCTCCGCCCACTTTTACACCGTCATAGGTTGAATAAACCCTTATATTTTCATCGGCGGCGTATGAATAGTCGTCGTCAAAGAGTATGCTTTCCCCTGCCGCTATAACTCTGCCGTATTTTTCCGTGGTATATCTTTCAAGACCTAAGAGAGTGCTGCCCTTTACCGTTACATCGGCAATAAACGGAGGTTCGCTTTCCGTTTCGGCGTCGGTTTTAAATGTTTTTTTACAGCCGCCGTAAAATATGACAGCCTCACCCCCTGAACAGCTAAGCACAAGACATCCTTCAAACACAGGGCTGTCTGAAACAACGGAGCTTATTCCTATAATAACATTTCCCCTTACCATGAACTCGGTTTGAGTGTTTTCAAGCTTTTCCGGCACAAAATCGTCCGATTTATAAATGCCCTCTTCGCAGAGAACATAGCCCCTGATTTCCTCCGAGCTCATTCCCGTCATTAAAACGGTCATTTCCTTGCAGGCTATACCTTCAAAAACCCCTGCTTCCGAAAGCTTTCCCAAAATTTGCAGCCAGATATAATAGGAAATGGGGTTTTTCTCCGTGCCCTCGTCAGCTTCTATTTTAAGCCTTCCCGACTTGTCTGCGGCATTTATAACGGCCTCGGCCTCACCTACCGTCAGATAGTCTTCGGCTCTGAAATTTACGCCGTCTCCTGCCATAAGCCCGGCGGTGTATACGGCATTGACATATTTATAAAGAGGATTTTCCGCTCCTATATCTGAAAAGGCCGCCTTGTCTTCAAGAGATATTATTTCATTATATTCATAAAGGCACAGCGCAAGCATTCGCCCTGCTTCGCCTCTTGTTACCGGCAGACTGTCGCCGTAGATTCCCGTTTCCGCAGTTTCGGAAGGCTCTGTTTTTTCCATGTCACCGGCTTTTCCACAGCCGAAAAAAATCAAAGCCGTAAGAATAATAAACAAAACTCTTTTCAAATTAATCTCCTCCGTAATAAAGCTCCTTGTATATATATATTAGACAAGCAGTAAAATTATTACATAAGATTAAAAATAAAATATTTATGGTGAGCAATTTTAACGAAAAACAATAATTTACAAAGCTTCTTATCTGTGATATAATGTGAATAAGCAATAACTAACGGGCGGTTTTGCCCGATAACAAAGGAGATAAATATATGGTACAAATTACTTTAGGCGTTGACGGAATGATGTGCGGAATGTGCGAAGCCCATGTAAACGACGCTGTCAGATCGGTGGCTGATGTTGTAAAGGTTACATCCTCACACTCTAAAAACCAAACAGTTATTATAGCCGAGGAAGAACCCAGTGTTGATAAGGTTAAAGCGGCAATAGAAGCCACAGGCTACAAAGTTACAAGCTGCGAAAGCAAGCCCTATCAGAAAAAAGGCTTATTTTCATTCGGAAAATAAAAAAATAAAAGGTCTTGCCGATAAGGTAAGACCTTTTTAAGGGAAGTAGCGGAAGGGGGATTTGAACCCTCGACACCACGGGTATGAACCGTGTGCTCTAGCCAACTGAGCTATTCCGCCATAGTGGGAACAATAGGGCTCGAACCTATGACCTCCTGCTTGTAAGGCAGATGCTCTCCCAGCTGAGCTATGCTCCCATAGCTTATATTTTTTTAATCACTTTTCAGCGACAAATAGAAGTATATCATATACCTTTCCAAAGGTCAAGCACTTTTTTAAAATTTTTTAAAATTTTTTGCCGCCCTGAAGAAAAAAAGATAACCGCCGGACAGACTTACCCGGGCGGCTGTCTTTTTTTGCGTAATTTTCTTAAATTATAAATTATCCTGAAGGAACATATCAAGGTTTGCGTAGAAAATCTTCTGGGCTATATCCTCACCTAAATATTTTTCTATAAGGTTAAAGAAGAAAACGGAGCAGCCTACGTCCTCCAAGTCTTTGGGGGTGTTTGTTATACCGTCGTAGTCACAGCCCAAGCCTAAAACATTTTCTCCGCCTATGTTCAAAATGTGTTCAATCTGCCTTATAACGTCCTCATGGTCAGGCTTTCCGTCGGCTCTTATAAAGTCGGCGCAGAGATTAAAGCCTATAACGCCGCCCAGCTTTGCGATTTCCTTAATTTGGTCGTCTTTTAAATTTCTGGGGAAGGGGCAGACCTCATAGGAGTTTGAGTGGCTGGCGATAATCGGCTTTTCCGTAAGAGAACACACGTCGTAAAAGCCTACTTCGTTAAGGTGGGACACGTCAATAAACATATCCGCCTTGTTAAGCTCCTTAACGGCGGCTTTGCCCAAATCTGTAAGCCCCTCCTCACAGCCGGAAAGAGCCCCAGCGCCCAGAGTGTTCTTTCTGTTCCATGTAAGGGTAAAAATTCTTGCGCCCTGTTCTCTGAGCCTGTGGATGTTGTCAAGGTCGCCTTCTATGGCTTCTCCCCCTTCTATGGCGAGAAGGGCCGAAGACACTCTTCTGTTTCTGTTGTATATAATATCGGTGTAGCTTCTTGCAAACTGAATGGGATATTTTGTTTTGTTAAGCTCCGATCTGAAAAATTCTATATATTTTATTGTACTTTCAAAGGGCTTTTTAAGGCACTCATCATTAAGCCATACGGCAAAAAACTGTACCGGCGCATTAAACGATGTCAGCCTTTTAAAATCTATGTGTAAATCGTTTTTCTCCATACTGACTCCCCTATCGAAAGCCGTTGTTATTGTGTCGCAATGTAAATCAATAAATTGCATAGATAACACCTCGTTTTTTGAATAAAAATTTTTAAAAGTACAAATA
>JAJQCI010000205.1:8014-13882 GCA_021202835.1 Clostridiales bacterium
ATACTTAAAGGGTAAAGAATTTAAGAAAGCAAATCAGCCTTTACTTAACGTTCTTTATAATTTACGGAGGTGATTTTATGAGCGAAATCAACAGAGCAATAAGATGCAGTGTTGACACCTGCAGATTTCACGACCGCAGTCAGTATTGTACCTTAGAAGGCATCAAGGTCGGAAGAGAGTGTGAATGTTCAAAGGATAAATGCGACACTGAGTGCGCAAGCTTTGAATATATGAACTGACTTCCTCTCATTTAGATTTAAGCCGCTTTCGGGCGGCCTTTTTTTATATCTTCATAGTCAGTGAAATTCTGCCCTTTTCCTTATCCACCGACAAAACCTTAACGTCTATGATATCCCCCAGCTTAACAGCCTCAAGGGGGTGCTTTATATATTTGTTTGAAATCTGCGAAATGTGAACAAGCCCGTCCTGATGAACGCCTATGTCAACAAAACAGCCGAAATCTATAACATTCCTTACCGTTCCCTTAAGAACCATGCCCTCTTTTAAGTCGTCCATAGTCAAAACATCGCTTTTAAGTATGGGCTTTGGCATGTCGTCTCTGGGGTCCCTGCCCGGCTTTTCAAGCTCTGAGAGAATATCCCTTAAGGTGGGCTCCCCTATTTCAAGCTCCCTTGCGGTTCTTGAAACATTAATCAGCTTATGAATGTTCTTTACTTTATTATGCCTTATATCATCGTCGCTTGCGGAAATTTTTTTAAGAATCTCCCTTGCGGCGCCATAGCTTTCAGGGTGAACGCCTGTGTTGTCCAAAATTTCATCGCCGTCGGTTATTCTTAAGAAGCCGGCGCACTGTTCAAAGGCTTTGGGCCCCAGCTTTTTAACCTTGAGAAGCTCCTTACGGTTTTTAAACTTTCCGTTTTCTTCCCTGTAGGCGATTATGTTTTTGGCTACGGCCGAGCTTATACCGGCTACATATGAAAGAAGTGAGGGAGAAGCAGTGTTCAAGTCGGCGCCTACCGAGTTTACACAGCTTTCAACCACACCGCCCAGACATTCGTCGAGACGCTTTTTGTCCATGTCATGCTGATACTGGCCTACACCTATACTCTTGGGGTCTATTTTAACAAGCTCCGCAAGGGGATCCTGAAGGCGGCGGGCCAGCGAAACAGCCGAACGAATTGAAACATCAAAATCGGGGAATTCCTGTGCGCCCAGCTTGGAAGCGGAATAAACGGAAGCCCCTGCCTCGTTTACTATGGCGTAGCACAAATCCTTCCTGCCGATTTCTTTTATGATATCGGCGGCGAAGGTCTCTGTTTCTCTGGAGGCTGTGCCGTTGCCTATGGCCACAATGTCAACATTATATTTTTCTATCTTTTCCTTGACAATTTTTCGTGAGGCGGCGATTTTGCTCTCCGAATGGGGCTTAGTGCAGTAGATAACCCCCGTTGAGAGAACCTTTCCCGTTCCGTCGACAACAGCCGTCTTACAGCCTGTTCTGTAGCCCGGGTCAAGAGCCATAACCACCTTGTCTTTAATAGGGGGCTGGAGAAGAAGCTGTCTTAAGTTTGCGTCAAAAACCTTCATTGCCCCCTCGCTTGCCCTCTCTGTCATAAGGTTTCTTATTTCTCTTTCTATAGAGGGCTCTATAAGCCTTTTATATGCGTCCTCGGCTGTTTCCTTTAAAACAGGAGTTGTATATGTATTTTCGGAGGCAATAATTTGGTTTTCCAAATATCCGAGAATTTCCTCCGCAGGCGCTTCAATGCTTACCTTTAAAAAGCCTTCCTTTTCACCTCTGTTTATCGCCAAAATTCTGTGGCCGGCGATTTTGGAAACAGGCTCTGTGAAGTCATAATAATTTTCGTAAACACTCTTTTCTTCGCTGTCTGCGGCTGTTGAAACAATAACACCCTTTTTCTCCGTCAGTTCTCTTATGGCTGCTCTGTAATCGGCATTGTCGGAAATCATTTCGGCAATAATGTCCTTGGCGCCGTTTAAGGCCTCCGCCGCCGATTTCACCTCTTTTTCTTCGCTTACATATTCCTCGGCATAAACCTCAAGAGGTTTGTCGGCGTTCTGAAGAAGAATGAAAGCCGAAAGGCCTTCAAGCCCCTTTTCCTTGGCTATTGAAGCTCTGGTTCTTCTCTTTGGCCTGTAGGGCCTGTAAATGTCGTCTATTTCGGTGACTGTTTCCGCCTTGTCAAGAGCGGATTCTATTTCTTCTGTAAGCTTGCCCTGTTCGTCGATAAGCTTTCTGACTGACTCTCTCTTTTCGTCCAAATTGCGAAGAGACATAAGTCTGTCATAAAGCTCTCTTATAATCTGGTCGTCAAGTGAGCCTGTCAGCTCCTTTCTGTATCTGGCTATAAAGGGAATCGTGTTTCCCTCGTCTATAAGCTTAACCGTGTTTTCCGTCTGCGTCTGTTTTAAGTTAAATTCATCGCATAATTTTTTAATAATATCCATGTTCCAACCTCTTATATTCGTTTTTGTATATTCCGTAAATCGAAGCTTCAACGCCCTCCTCTGTTATGTCCAAAAGGCCGAAGGTTTTAACCGCTCCCTGTCTGGGAAGAGAAAGACTGCCCGGGTTAAAAATCAAAATTCCGTCGTAAAAATCTATTTCCGGAACGTGCGTATGGCCGTAAAGGGCAATATCACAGTCGTTTTCCGCCGCACAGTAAACAAGCCTTAATCTGTCATATTTTACGTCTTCTCTGTGGCCGTGGCAGATATACATTCTGTGGTCTGAAAGCTCCCCTATTTTGGATGTGGGTGCCTTACAGAAATCACAATTTCCCTTAACAGCCCAAAACCTGAGCTTAAGATATTTTCTTCTGAGCATAAGTGCGTCGTCGAAGTGATCTCCCAGATGCATAAAGCCGTCTATTTGATTTTCGAAATCCTTAAGTACCTTTTCGGCATATGAAAGCATGCCATGGGTATCCGACATAACGAGTATCTTCATTTATATTTTAACCTCAAATCTTTTTAAAAGAATATCCTTCATTGCCCTGAGGGCTTTGCCCCTGTGGCTTATTTTGTTTTTTTCCTCAAGTGAAATTTAACTCCGTATTCCGGCAGGAAAAATATAGGGTCATAGCCGAAGCCGTTTTCTCCCGATATTTTGTGAGCGATTATGCCCTCCATTGTTTCCTTTGCCTGTAAAATTTCAAATTTTCCGTTCTCCGAGGGCACTGCTGCCGTTATACAGCAGACAAACCTTGCCCCTCTTTTATCATCGGGAACATCCTTCATAAGCTCCAAAATTGCCGAGTTTTTAACATCATATGATGTGTCGTGGCCCATAAATCTGGCGGATTCAACCCCGGGCTTTCCGCCCAAAAAGTCGATTTCCAAGCCGGAATCATCTGCCAAAACACACAGGCCGCTTTGCTCTGCGGCGTAAAGGGCTTTAAGCCTTGAGTTTTCTTCAAAGGTTTTGCCTGTTTCTTGGGCTTCTCCTTCAACGCCTGCTTCGGCCATTGAGACAATATCGAAATATTCTCCCAAAACAGCCTTTATTTCTCTGAGTTTGCCCTCATTGTGGGTTGCAAATACAATTTTCATTTATAACACCTCTAAAAGCGCCGCATAAATCGCTTCGGCAACAAGCTGTCTGTAGCTGTCGGTTCCCATTTTGGAAGCCTCGGCGGCGTTCGTAATAAAGCCCACCTCAATAAGTGTGGCCGGGTTGTCGGCTTCTCTCAGGACATGGAGGTTTGAGGTTTTTATGCCTCTTTCGTTTGCCCCCAGATATTCAATCATTTTGTTATAGCAGGCCTCCGCAAGGTCATAGCTTGTAAGGCCGTTTTCGTCCTTATTTTCATACTGCCAGTAAACCTCAACGCCGTTGGCCGATGTGTTTGAGGTTCCGCCTGAATTTATGTGAACCGAAACAAAGGGGCAGTCTATTTCGTTTCCGAAATCGGAGCGTTCCTGCAGGGAAACATATGTGTCGTCAAGCCTTGTGAAATAGGCCTTTATTTCTCCGTCGGCTTCTATAAGAGACTTGATTTTGAGAACTATATCAAGATTAAGGTCTTTCTCGTCAAGTCCGTTTGCCGATGCACCGCTGTCGCTTCCGCCGTGGCCTGCGTCTATAACTACAATCTTATCATATTTATCGTGAATGTCAACACAGCTTATGTAAATATTATTTTTGTCTTCTGTAATAACAAAAGCCGAAACAACCTTTTCGTTAAATGTCAAAACAGTGTTTGAGCCGCTTAGACTTATGCTCATTGAATTAAGCCTTTCAGACTCTTCAAAATAAATTTCACCCGTGCCGTAGTCACTGCTGAAATTACCCGGCAGAGTTATTATATATTTAAGGTTTTGATAGTCGTCCTCTTCCTTTATAGAGCTTAAAGATATACTGCTTTTCTTCGTAAGGGTGATTGTGTCTGTTCCCTCGTCGGCGATAAGGTTTGAATAGTCGGTTTGATATATTGTTATAACCACCGTTGCTCCCGTTGCCGTTGTTCTGTAGGCAGCTTCCTCCTTAAGCTTAAAGGTGATAACTGCGTCACTGCCCGAAGCGGAGATATCGGTTGAGGAGATGTAAAGAGAATTTCTCTTAAGGGTCTGCTCTGCCGCCGTAAGCTCCGTGTCTTTAAAGGTAACCGTAATTGTGTCTTCGTCGGCGGTAATCTCAGGCTTTTCAAGGTCATGACCCATAACGGTAAACACGTCTGAGCTTTCGTTAGTCACCTGCTTATAGTTAGTGATTTCCGGCGAAGGATAATATATATAAATTGCTTTTCTGTCTGCCGTAAGGCTTACGTTAAATTCCATATCGGAGGTATCCATAGCTATTCTTACTATATTATAGTTGTCTTCATATCTTTCCCCTGCTCTTATTTCGGAAATTCCTCCGACGGAAGCGGCCATTCTGACTCTGCCTATATCCGATGTGGCGGCGTAAATATCAAGATAATATCTTCCGTCTGTTACATATCCGGTGACAACCCTGCTTATTTCGTCGTCGGCTTCTATTTTTATATATGTTTTGTCTTCGCCCTGATAAATTCCCGTTATTTTACAGTCATAGTGGTTAGCATCCGTAAGGTCATAAAGCTCATTGGGCAGGCCTGCGGTGTCTGTGCCTATTGTAATAAGACTGTAGCCGGCTTCGGTGGTTGACTCTGCGGCCGTTTCCGTTGTTGTCGTGACAGATGAAGCCGCCTGTGTGACGGAGGAAGCCGAAGACGTATCGGAACCGCCGCTTGAAATTTTAACCGTTCTTGTGGAATTATCCCATTCTACGCCGTAGCCCATAGTTTCAGAAACAAATCTGGCCGGAATCATAGTCTTTGAGTTTATAAGCTTCGCCGGAATATCCATCTGAGTTTCGCTGTTGTTATAATATGCCGTTTTTGAGTTTATCTTAAGAACGAGAAAGTCGCTGCCTTCGGCAACATAAACCTCTTCTCTGTCGGCGTTCCATGACACCGTTGCCCCCAGCTTTTCAAAAACCTCTCTCGCCGGAACAAGAGTATAGCCCTCATAAATAATAGGGTCCATAGTAAGGTTTGTCAGCTTCTCACCGTTTACTTCAAGAAAAACCTCTTCCGCATTGTAATAATGAGTTGCCCCGTCGTAATTAAGGTATAAACTGACATATCTGTTTTCCCCAAAAGCACTGAGACAAAGTATAACCGAAAACAAAGCTGTCAAAATAAAAAACCTAATGTATCTGTTCATTTATATTTCATCCTCCTGTTTTCTCCTGTGTATTTTAGTTTTCCCTTTCTCAAAAGACACTCATCATAGTATTATAACAAATTTCCCCCTCAAAGTGTGATGTATTTTTTATTTTTAATCTAAATGTAACATGCCTGAAACAAAACGAAAATATAGTTGAAATATTTTTTACAATTAATAGGCTTGATTACTTGATAT
>JAJQCI010000348.1 GCA_021202835.1 Clostridiales bacterium
GTCAATTTTACTCCTCCTTAATGTTAATGGCAAGTCCCAGCTCGTCAAGCTGCTTCTGATCTACTATGTTGGGGGCGTCTGTCAGGAGACAGGAGGCGTCCTTTACCTTGGGGAAGGCTATAACGTCTCTTATGCTGTCGGCTCCTGTCATAAGCATAATCATTCTGTCAAGGCCGAAAGCAAGTCCTCCGTGAGGGGGCGCACCGAACTTAAAGGCGTCAAGAAGGAAGCCGAAGCGCTCCTGAGCGTCTTCTTCGGAGAAGCCCAGACACTTAAACATAGTGTTCTGAACGTCTCTGGAATGAATTCTTATAGAACCGCCGCCAAGCTCACAGCCGTTTAAAACCATATCATAGGCCTTTGCCCTTACGTTTTGAGGCTCTGTTTCAAGCTTGTCAAGGTCTTCATCCATAGGAGAGGTGAAGGGGTGGTGCATAGCCACATAGCGCTGTTCTTCTTCGGAATATTCGAAAAGTGGGAATTCCGTAACCCAAAGGAATTTATATTCATTATTGTTAAGCAGGCCGTTTTTCTCTGCCACGTCAAGGCGGAGAGCACCCAAAGCGTCCCAAACGACTTTGTTTTTGTCTGCGCAGATAAGAATAAGGTCGCCGGCCTTTGCGCCCACGTAATCGGCTATTTCCTTAATTTGGTCTTCTGTAAAGAATTTAGAGATAGTTGTTTTAAAGCCGTTTTCCTGTACGTTTATCCATGCGAGGCCCTTTGCGCCGTAGGTTTTGGCTACGTCAACAAGAGCGTCTATTTTCTTTCTCGGAAGTGAGCCGCAGCCCTCGGCAACTATACATCTTACCGAGCCGCCGGCCTCTATTGCTCCCTTGAAAACCATAAAGTCTGTATCTTTAACAAGAGGGGTTATGTCCTGAAGCTCCATACCGAAGCGGATGTCGGGCTTGTCTGAGCCGAAGCGGTCCATAGCTTCCTTCCAGGGCATACGAATGAAGGGGGTTTCAAGGTCGATTCCCTTTATTTCCTTAAAGACTCTCTTTATAAGTCTTTCGTTAAGGCTCATAACGTCCTCGGCTTCAACGAAGCTTAATTCCATATCAATCTGAGTGAACTCGGGCTGTCTGTCGGCACGAAGGTCTTCATCTCTGAAACACTTAACAATCTGGAAATATTTGTCAAAACCCGACACCATAAGAAGCTGTTTGAAAAGCTGGGGTGACTGGGGAAGGGCATAGAAATTTCCCGGGTGAACCCTGCTGGGAACAAGATAGTCTCTTGCCCCTTCGGGGGTTGACTTTGTAAGCATGGGCGTCTCTATTTCGATAAAGCCATCCTCTGTTAAGAAATTTCTTACGGCCTGACAGGTTTTGTGTCTTAAAACAAGGTTCTTAGCTACGTTGGGACGGCGAAGATCCAAATATCTGTATTTTAAGCGGAGCTCGGTGCTTACGTTTACGCTTTCTTCAATCTGGAAGGGAGGCGTTTCAGACTCGTTTAAAATACGAATAACGTCTGCGGAAATTTCAACCTTTCCTGTTTTCATTTTTTTGTTAATATTGTTTTCCGTTCTTAAATTAACGGTTCCGAATATGGCGAGAACATATTCGCCTTTTATTTCCTTTGTTTTGGCAATTATATCGGCCGAGCTGTTTTCGTCGACAACCGCCTGAACTATACCTGTTCTGTCTCTTAAAAGTATGAACGTAAAGGGGCCCATTTCTCTTTTTCTCTGAACCCAGCCCATAACCGTAACCTTCTGACCTGCGAGAGCTTCCGTTACCTCTCCGCAGTATGCTGTTCTTTTAATGCCCTGCATTAATTCCGCCATTTTATTTATCTCCTTTTATTATTTCAGCCGCACCGGCTACAGAAACCGTCTGCTGCTCACCCGTATTCATATTTTTAAGGGCGGCGGCGTTTTCTTTAACCTCGTTTTCGCCTATTATCAAAACATAGGGAATACCGCTGCGGTTTGCATATTTCATCTTCTGTTTCATACCCTTTCCGCCGTAATAAATGTCGGAGGGTATACCGCTTTCTCTCAAAAGGCCCGCCGCCTTAACGGCAAACTCCGCACAGCCTTCGTCCATAGGAAGAACGAGAGCCTTAACGAGAGATTTTGACTCTGATTTAATAATTTTGTTTTCCTTAAGCTGTGAAAAAAGCCTTGTTAAGCCTATTGAAACGCCTACACCGGGCAGCCTCTGCTTTGTGTAATATTCCGCCAGGTTTTCATATCTTCCGCCGCTGCAGACACTTCCAAGTGAGGGGTAGTCGTTAAGCATTGTTTCGTAAACAGTGCCTGTGTAATAGTCAAGACCTCTTGCTATTGTAAGCTCGATTTGGAAGGCCTCCTCTTCAACTCCGAACATTCGAAGATATTCGCAGACCTTCTCCAGTTCGGAAATTCCCTCGAAATATTTTTCGTTTTCTATGCCTATGGCTTTAAGCTTTGTGATTTTTTCGACGTTTGTGCCTTTTGTGGCCACAAAGTCCATTATTTTGTCTGTGGCCTCGCTGCTTGCGCCCAGCTTTAAAAGCTCTTCTCTTACGTTCTGTTCGCCTATTTTTTCGATTTTATCGATTATTCTTAAAACGTCGGCTGTTTTGTCGTTAAGGCCTATGGCTTCGAAAAAGCCGTTTAAAATTTTTCTGTTGTTAAGCTTAATCGTAAAGCCGCCTATATTGAGCTTTTTGAAAACATTGTAAATAACCGCCGGCATCTCGGCGTCATAAGCAAGGTCAAGAGTTTCGTTTCCTATTATGTCAATGTCGCACTGGTAAAACTCTCTGAACCTGCCCTTTTGGGGGCGTTCTCCTCTGAAAACCTTTCCTATTTGGTAGCGCTTAAAGGGGAAAACCAAGGCGTTTGAGTGCTGAGCCACATATCTTGCCAAGGGAACGGTTAAGTCAAAGCGGAGAGACAGGTCATTGTCACCCTTGTTAAAGCGGTAGATCTGCTTTTCCGTTTCGCCGCCGGCCTTCGCCAGAAGCACCTCCGAATATTCTATAGTGGGGGTGTCAAGAGGGAGAAAGCCGAAGCTTTCATAGACCTCTCTTATTGTGTCTTTTATTTTGTTAAAAAGAATTTGATCCTCGGGCAGAAGCTCCATAAAGCCCGGCAGGATTTTGGGTGTTACCTTGTTGTTCATATAGTCCTCCTAGGCCCAGTTAAGGCCCTTTTTCTTTCTGTCAATCATTTCATCGATTCTCGTTATATAGTCATCAACGCTTTTTACGTTGAAAATTCGTTCTATTTTATTAAGCCTTTTGTCAACTGTTTTTGTTGAACCGCCACAGCCCAAAGCCGCTATTGTCTGTGTTTCTTCCATAATTTGTATGTTGTATATACATTCATGGTTCGGCTTGCAGTAGCTTACGTTTTCGAAATTGCCCACCATATTTTTTTGGCGGTACATATAATAGGGGCTTAAGCCCATTTCTGCCGTATATTTTGCGGAAAGCCCAAGAAGCCTGTCCATAAGGTCAAAATCCGCAAGACTGTAGCTTTCCAGAGTTTCCTTAAGGCGTGAAGCCCTTTTTACCGCAAGGGTGTGAACAGTCAGGCTTTCGGGGGAAAGCTTCTTCATTCCCTCAAAGGTGTTTATAACATCCTCTTCACCTTCGCCGGGCAGGCCCAAAATTATGTCACAGTTTATGTGGCCTATTCCTATATCCCGTGCCAGCTCGAAAGCCTTGTAAAAGTCGGCGGTTTTGTGTTCTCTGCCTATAAGCTCCAGTGTTTTGTCGTTTAGGGTTTGAGGGTTTACTGAAATTCTGTCTATGCCGTGGGCTTTTATTATGTTGAGCTTTTCTCTTGTGATTGTGTCCGGGCGGCCGGCTTCAACGGTAAACTCCGAGGGTGTGTTAAAATTTTTTTCCACAGCCGAAAGAAGCCTTTCGAGACGGGCTTCGTCAAGTGAGGTAGGGGTTCCGCCGCCTATATATATTGATTCTACGGGGGTGTCTTTTAAATTTCTTCCGCAGAACTCAATCTCCTTTTCCAGCGCATCAAGATAGCCGTCGATTTTGTTTTTGTATTTATCCAGCGGATATGACGTAAACGAGCAGTATAGACAGCGTGTAGGACAGAAGGGTATACCTATGTAAAGGCTTACGCTTTTAGGGTCGCTGCCCTTAAGAAGTCTTTCTTCACGGTTTGAGACATTTATGCATAAATTTATTTTATCATCCCTTACGAAATATTCTTCGCCCAGAATTTTCCTGATTTCCTCCTCGGAACGGCCCTCACCCTTAAGCTTTGAAACAAGCTTGGCAGGCCTTACACCGGTTAAAGCGCCCCATGGCAGAGAAATTTTATAATAATCCATAAGAATATTAAAAAGAGACAGCTTAAGCTTTTTTTAATATACGCCTTTTCTGTGGGAAGGGGGCTTTCGCCTGAGCTTATTTTTTGCCCCTTTAAAATGAGGGCAGTATATATTTTATTTTCGGAAACAGAGGATATAATACAGTTTTCGGAAAGCTCTTCGATTTTTGTGTATACGCTGTTGGGATAGAAAAGCTGTAAAATCGATATTATATCGTCGGCAAAGCTGTGTCCTGTTATAAAATAATCCATAATAATTTTCCTTTCGCAGCGGTTCGGCCAAGACCTGCTGTTTTATAAGTAGGGATTGTATCTCTTTTCGGCGGCTATTGTCGTTTTGGGGCCGTGACCGGGATAAACCACGGTTTCGTCCGGCAGAATCATAACCCTTGTTTTAAGGGCGTTTATAAGCGTTTTGTAGCCGCCCCCGGGAAAGTCGGTTCTGCCTATTGACATAGCGAAAAGAGAATCGCCGCTTATAAGCAGGTTTTGAGCCTCGAAATAAAGGCAGATTCCGCCCTGAGTATGACCGGGAGTGTAAATTGTTTTAAATTTAAGCTTTCCGAAGGAGAATTCTTCATTGTCGTCAAGAACTCTGTCGGCTTTCAGCCTAAAATCGGGGTCGCCGAAAATAAGGCCCAAATTAAGGTTGGGGTCTTCAAGAACAGGGGCTTCGTCTCTTCCGCAGACAAGGGGAGCTCCTGTTATGTTTTTAACGGCCGAAACACCGCCTATGTGGTCATAATGGGCGTGGGTTAAAACAACGGCTTTAACGTTTATGCCCTCAGATTTTATAAAATCGGTAAGCTCCGGCATATCCGCCCCGGGATCCACAACAATGGCTTCTTTTGTTTCTCTGCAGATTATAACATAGCAGTTTTCTTCCATTTCCGGTGTTACAAAGGTTTTAAGTCTCATTTCTTTCCTCCCATAAGCTCGTCGCTGTCAAGTATAATCGTAATAGGGCCGTCGTTTAAAAGCTCAATCTGCATATCCGCCCCGAAAACACCTGTTTCCGTGTTGGGAAAGGAGCTTTTTAAAAGCCCGGTGAATTCTTCGAAGCCCTGTTTTGCCTTCGCAGGCTTTGCGCCGGCGGCAAAGTCGGGGCGCCTGCCGTGGCGGCAGTTTGAATAAAGCGTAAAGTTGGGAACGGCCAAAATTCCTCCGTTTATATCCCTTACCGATAAATTCATTTTGCCGTTTTCGTCTTCGAAAATTCGGAGGTTTGTTATTTTGTCAATCATTTTGTCGAAAACGGCTCTGCCGTCGCCGGTGTTAATGCCTATAAGGGCAAGAATTCCGGCGTTTGTTTTTCCGACGGTTTCGCCGTTTATTTTGACACGTGAATATTTAACTCTCTGCAGAACCGCTCTCATATTATTACCTCTTGCTTACGTACTTGTACGTTCTATTTCATAAACTCCGTGAATCTGTCTTATTTTCCTGCATATTGTATCAAGCTGGTCTTTGTTTTTAACCATAAAGGCAAGGTCTACAATTGCGTCGTCCTTTACGACACGAAGGTTGACATTTTTCGTGGCGATTTCCTCCGAGAAGAGAACCTGTAAGATGTTTGAAAGGAAGTCCATGCTGTACATACCCACAACCTTGATTTCAACCTGGAAGGCTGCGTTTTCGCTTTTGGGAACGTTCCACTCGGCGTCTATAAGCCTTGACCTTTCCGATTCGCTCAGGTTAATTATGTTTATGCAGTCGGTACGGTGGATTGAAACGCCTCTGCCTCGTGTAACAAAGCCTACGATTTCATCACCGGGAACAGGTGAGCAGCACTTGCTGAACCTTACGGAAATATCTCCTACGCCCTTAACCACTACGCCGCTTCTGTTTTTATAGTTGGGGTCGGCCTGTTTGGGGCTGTCGCTTGAAACAACGTCTGAAATTTCATATTTCTTTGTCTTTTCAAGCTCCTTTTTATATTCCTCAACAAGCCTGTTTATAACCTGACCCTCTTTAAGCCCTCCGTGGCCTATTGTGGCACACATAGAGTCCCACTCTTTGAAGGCATAGCGGTTTAAAACAATCTTAATTCTTTCAGGACTGCAGAGAGTACTCAGCTCATAGCCCCGTTTTTTGGCTTCTCTTTCCAAAAGCTCTCTGCCCTTTATGGTGTTTTCTTCTTTGTTTATTCTCTTATACCACTGGTTGATTTTGTTTCTTGCCTGTGAGCTTTTAACAAATTTAAGCCAGTCTCTTGAAGGCCCTCTTGAATTTTGGCTGGTAACTATTTCAACCCTGTCGCCGTTTTGAAGTTCATATTCAAAGGGGATAATCTTGCCGTTTACTCTTGCGCCTACCATAGTGTTTCCTATGGCGGAGTGGATTGAGTAGGCGAAGTCTACCGGGGTTGAGCCTGCCGGGAGAGTTTTCAAGTCGCCGGAGGGGGTGAATATATATACATTTTCGTTATAGGCGTCAAGGTCGGTTTTAACGGCCTCCATGAATTCGCTGTTGTCGGACATATCGTTCTGCCATTCCAAAATTTGGTTAAGCCATGAAACTGTGTCCTTGTCTTCGTTTTTGACGTCCGTAAGACCTATCTTATATTTCCAGTGGGCAGCAACGCCGTATTTAGCAACTCTGTGCATCTCCCATGTTCTTATTTGAACCTCGAAGGGCATACCCTTTTCGTCGAGAACCGTCGTGTGAAGAGAACGGTATTTATTGGGCTTGGGCATACCTATATAGTCCTTAAACCTTCCGGGGATGGGTTTATATTTGTCGTGAACAAGCCCCAGAACGTTGTAGCAGTCTTTGACCGAATCCACAATGACCCTTATTGCAAAAAGGTCGTAAATCTGGTCGATTGTTTTGTTTTGGTTTACCATTTTTTTGTAAATGGAGAAATAATGCTTGGGACGGCCGGTAACCTCACAGTTTATGCCGGAGTTTTTACAAAGCTCGTCTACGGTTGCCACAATGGCGTCTATATATTTAACCCTTTCAGACTGTTTGGCGTCTACCTTTTCAACAAGGTCGAAATAAGCGTCGGGCTGAAGATATCTCAGGGATATGTCTTCAAGCTCCGACTTTAACGAAGCAACGCCAAGCCTGTCGGCAAGAGGAGCATATATGCTTAAGGTTTCCTGAGCTATTTCAACCTGCTTTGCCGGAGGCTGAAACTCCAGAGTTCTCATATTGTGAAGCCTGTCGGCAACCTTTATGAGAATAACTCTCATATCCTTAGCCATTGAAATAAACATCTTTCTGTAGTTTTCGGCCTGCTGTTCAAGCTTGTCGGAATATTTGATTTTTTTAAGCTTTGTAACTCCGTCAACCAAAAGAGCCACTTTGGGGCTGAAGAGGTTTTTTATATCCTCTTTTGAATAAACAGTGTTCTCAACAACGTCGTGAAGAAGCCCTGCCGCAATAGACTCCATATCCATTTCCATATCTGCCAAAATAAGGGCAACGGAAATAGGGTGAATTATATAAGGCTCACCTGATTTTCTTAACTGGTCCTTATGGGCTTCGAAGGCAATTTCATAAGCCTTTTCAACCATTGAAATGTCTTTTGTATAATATTTTTTTATTCTCTCTATAAGCTGCCTGTAAAGCTCCTGGTATGAAAGAGGCGGATCGCCGTAAGGCATACCTATTTCCCCGACACTTCCGGGAACTTTCTTAATTGATTTTCTGATTTCTGCCAAACTGACCACCTCCGTAAAAATTAATTCCTATTTTACATTATAATACAAATTTAAGATAAATCAATAAAAATTTTAAAAAATTTTAACTGCGCTGTCAGGTTAATCGAAAACCGTTTTGTGATGAGGGTCTTTATACAAATCGAAACAGGCTTTCAGCTGTTTTTCGTTTGTTTTTTTCTCTTCCAAAGGGGGAAGGGCGTCAATGGGGAAGAAGCCGGCCTCCGTTGTTTCCGAGTTTGGCTTGAAGGAGCCCGAAATATATTTGCATTCAACGAAAAATTTTATGTGGCCGTAGGGTGTTATGGGCTCGTTGTGCTTGTTTCTGTCCTGAATCATTAAAATTCTTTCCGCCTTAACAACCATTCCGGCCTCTTCGAAAACCTCTTTGACAGTGTTTGAGCCTACAGACTGGTCAACATCACACCAGCCTCCCGGGAGAGTCCAAAGGCCGTCTTTTTCCTTTACAAGGAGAACGGCGTTCCCCTTGAAAACAACTCCCCTTGTTGAAACCTTTGGGGTTTGATAGCCTGTTTCGTTACAGAAAAGCTCTTTAACCTTTTCAATAGGTGTTTCCGTCTGCCAGCTCATCATTTCAGCCGAAATTTCACGAATTCTTTCATAGCGCTCCCTTTCATAAATATTTTCAGTATAGGTAAGACCGTTTTGGCTCAGTGCCTGAAGCTCTATTGCCCAGCTTAGCCAAGGCTCGGTTATTGACATAAGCGTTTCCTCCTTTTCGGCGGCTGTTACTGCATGAGCCAGCCGCTTAAATATTTGTTTTTCATTCTTCCCTTTTGAACCTTTCCCCAGCCGAGGGGATATTTGTCTATACAGACAAGATTCCAGCCGTCGTTTCCCCCTGTTACAAAGCTTTCCCCCTTTAAATAGCTTATTATTCTTTTATCTCCCACAGGGAAGGATATTGTGTTTTTGACAAGATCCGGTTCGAGAGTCATGGCAAAGGCCTGTGAAGGCTCAAAGCGGTTTTTCTTAAGCTCTCCCAGATAAAGGCCGCTTCTTTTAAGCCTTATACCGGAAAAGTCAACCCCCAAGGGGATTTTAAAAAGGCTTGTGCCGTGAATTTCAAAAAAGCCTTCGGGGCTGAAATTAAGAAAGCTTTTACAAAAATCGTAAAAGTCCTTAAGGAATTTTTTGTCGGCGGATTTAACGGTGATAACATGGGCAGGGGGGCTGCCCTCCTTTTTGTGAAGAAGAGCCAAAAAGTGACCCTCTCCCTTTACCTTGTGGGGGAAAAGTCTGCCGCATTTTTCAAGCTCCTTACTTCCGCCCTTTATCATATCGGCCCGGCCCTTTTCGAAGCCTAAGCTTTTATCAGCCTCCAGAAGCTCAAATTCAGGGTGGTTCTTAAGAAATTCGTCTATCATTCCCTCGTTTTCCTCGGGGGAGAATGTACAGGTGGAATAAGACATAATTCCGTCTGCCGCAAGCATTTTTGCTCCGTTATTCAGTATATCCCTTTGGAGGGATGTGCAAACCTCGCTTTTGTGTCCTGACCAGCTTTTAACGGCTTCAGCGTCCTTTCGGAACATTCCCTCACCGGAGCAGGGAGCGTCAATTATTATTTTGGTGAAAAAACCGGGAAATTTTTCCGCCAGCCTTTCAGGGGCTTCGTTTGAAACAACTGCGTTGGGAACGCCGCAGAGCTCAATGTTTTTAACAAGGGCCCGACAGCGGCCTGCGCTTATGTCGTTGGCCACTATAAGCCCCCGTCCCTTGAGCTTGGCGGCGGCCTGAGTGCTTTTTCCTCCGGGAGCGGCGCAGAGGTCTAAAACTCTGTCACCGGGAAAGACGGGGAGAAGCCCGGCGGCGCACATTGCCGAAGGCTCCTGTATATAATAAAGCCCGGCATAATAAAGTGGGTTTTTAGAGGGCCGCTCTTCGGGATTAAAATAAAAGCCCGTGTCACACCATTTAACCTCTTCAAGCTCAATATCCGAAAGGTCTTTAAGCTCCTTCGGGGATATTTTTAGGGTGTTTGCCCTTAAGCCGCAGGCACGGGGCAGGTCGAGGCTTTTTAAATAGTCGTCGAACTCCGGCCCCAAAAGAGTCTTCATTTTTTCAGTATATTCAACGGGAAGCTTCATTTTGCCTCACCCTTTAAAAACCCCTGTCTTTCGAGAAAGTCTGCGAAAAGAGGAACCCAGCTTTTCGTCCCGGGGATGTTCTCCGCCAAATCGGAGCCGTGTCTGCCATGCTGGAAAACATGGAGCTCACATTCAACCCCAACAGACTTAAGGGCCTTAGCCATTTCAAGACTGTTTTCAACGGGAACGCTTTTGTCCTCAAAGGTATGCCAAATAAAGACAGGGGGCATATCACTGCGAACTGATTCTTCAAGGGAGAGAACCTCTGCAAGGTCGTCACGGCCGTTAAGCGTTATTCTGGAGCCCATATGGCCGTAGGACTTTGAAAGAGTAACAACAGGGTAGCAAAGACAGCAGATATCCGGTCTGGCTGAAATTTCCGTATTTTCGCCCTCGGCTTCAAAGCGGTCGAAATGCTCTGCACAAAGGCCGGCTAAGTGGGCCCCGGCGGAAAAGCCCATAACGCCTACATGGCCGGGGTCAACAGAGTATTTTTCGGCGTTTTTGCGAACCTGCCTTACGGCTTTTTTAATGTCTCTTAAGGAACCGGGAAACATAAAATCATAGGTTATAACAAAACAGCTTATGCCGAGCCTGTTAAGTCTTTCGGCTACATTGTCACCCTCGTGGTTTGAGAGGTGGTTATAGCCGCCGCCGGGGACTATTATTATAGCCGGGTGGAGTTTGTTATCGTTTATTAAAAAAGGTTTTATTTCCATATTTTCTCCTATTTTGTAAGAATTTCACAGCCGTCCTCTGTAACAACAACAGTGTGCTCCCACTGGGCGGAAAGCTTGTTGTCCTGAGTGATGAATGTCCAGTTGTCGGCGAGGGTTCTGCCACGCCATGTGCCCTCGTTTATCATAGGCTCAATTGTGAAAACCATTCCGGGAACCATTATCATAGTGGCGTGCTTCTGGCGGTAGTGTTCAACAAGGGGGTCGTCGTGGAATTTTATGCCGACACCGTGGCCGCATAAATCCCTTACAACGCCGTAGCCGTTTGCGTCGGCTATGTCGTGTATTACATTTCCTATGTCGCCTACGGGGCGGTAGGGCTTAACGGCCTTGATTCCCTCGTCCATACACTGCTTTGGGACTTCAACAAGCTTTCTTGCGTTTTCGGAAACCTCGCCAACCATATACATACTGCTGGAATCGGAATAATAGCCGTTTAGAATGGTTGTTATGTCTATATTTATTATATCACCGTTTTTAAGGGCTGTTTTACCGGGGATACCGTGGGCAATAACATTGTTTATAGATGTGCAGCAGCTTTTGGGAAAGCCCTGATAATGTAAAGGCGCCGGAACTCCGCCGTGTTCCGTTGTATATTTGTGAACGAAATTGTCGATTTCCTCTGTTGTAAGCCCCTCTTTAACCATATCCTCAAGCTGGTCTAAAATTGCAATTGTAATTTTGGCGCTTTCTCTTATTCCCTGAATCTGCTCTTCGTTTAAAATAAGCCTTCTGGGCGGAATAGGGTAGCCCTGTCTCTTAAGGGGCATCAAAATTTTTTCGTCTGACTTTTGATGGCACAGCTTATATTTTTTTCCGCTTCCGCACCAACACTTATCATTTCTTGACAATCTGTACATTTTTTTCCTCCATTTCACGACGGAAATATTCCGTCTGACTTTCATACTCCTTATATTCTGCGGCCTGTCTGCCTAAGTCGGAAAGGCCGTAAACACCTCTTCTCAGCTTAACAAACCAGCCGTAATAATTGTTATATAATATGTTTCTTACATTTGCGCCGAAGCCCAGCTTCCTAAGCTCCGCCGGGGAGGCCTCCCCCAAAGCTTCAAGATAACAGAGAAGCTTAATCGACTGCTCCTTGTAGGCCGTCATAATGGCTGTTTTGTTTACGCCGCCTTTGTTTTCAAAGCTTCTGTTTTCAAACTCTGCCTTAAGTTTTTTTGTTCGCCTGTTGTTTTTGAAGCTGCTGCCTTTCGGATTAAAAACAACTTCGGGAATTTCCGTTTCTTCCGAAACAAATATAAGGCCGCAGTCGATTTCCTTCATGAGCCTTAAAATGTTTTTTCTTCCCGATTTTCGTTTGGGAATGAGAACGGCGCCGTAAACCGCCGGGCTTAGGGTTTTTCTGTCCAAAAGCTGATAGACAAGCTTTAAATTGAAATGAAGCTTAAGCTCACAGACAATAATTTCATTTTCCCGGCGGCAGACAAGGTCACACCCCTTAACCTCTCCCTTGACTTCATAGCCTTCGTTTTCAAACAGTGTTTTAACGGGTTCATATAAATCCGCTTCGTATTTTATCATAATATCATCATTTCATAAAATTTTCAATATCTTCGGGCTCTTTTATAATGTCTGACGACAAATTTACACAGCCGTCACGTTTAACGAGAACGTCGTCCTCTATTCTTATGCCGATTTCCTCCTCGGCGATATAAAGCCCCGGCTCTACGGTTAAAACCATTCCCTCTTTTAAAAGGCCTTCATTGTGGCGGCCTGCGTCGTGGGTTTCAAGGCCCAGAAGATGGCTTACGTTGTGCCAGTAATATTTTGAAACGTCGGAGCTGTCTTTTATAAGGCCTATTGTTTTAAGCTCCTTTGCGTAATATTTCTTGAGACTTTCGTTAAGGCTCTTAAAGGGAACTCCTTCCTTGATTATATCCTGAATCATATAGTTGCCTTCCAGCACTATACTGTAGAAGAATCTATGGCGGTCTGTGAATTTTCCGCCTCCAGGAAAGGTTCTTGTTATGTCGCCGCTGTAAAGGTTCCAGGCAGCGCCTACGTCGCAGAGGAGAAGACTGCCGTTTTTTATTATGCTGTTGTTTTTGGAATAATGAAGAACGGCGCCGTTTATTCCCGAGGCCACTATTGAAGTGAAGGCCTTGTCAAAAACGCCGGCTCTTTTAAGCTCAAAGTCAAAATAGGCTTCCGCTTCATATTCATACATTCCCGGGCGAACGTTTTTCATCATGGCATATATTCCGTTTTTGGTGATTTCAATGGCCTTTTTAATGTTTTCAATCTCAAAGTCGGCCTTTACCGTTCTTTTATCCGAAAGATAAGGGTAAATGTCGCCTACGGCAATGTGGGGATAGCTCTTCCTTAAAAATTTCCCGAATCTGAGGGCAGGGGAGCTATCGGAAAAAAGCCTTTTCTCCAAATCCAAATATACCTTTGTTATTCTGTTTTTGAAAAGGCTGTCTTCGATTTCGGAATTAAGCTCGTCGGTAAACATAATATTCTCTATGCCGCTTAATTCCTTTGCTTCCTCCGGCTTTAAAACCGCTCCCGTCCACTTTTCCTTTTCCGGGTCGGGGCGCTCGGTAAACAAAACCTGACGGCATTCTCCCCGTGCTTTTTCCATATACAAAATAATGTTTTTATCACTTATCCCCGTAAGATAATAAAAATTTCTGTCAGGGGCAAAGGGGTAAAGCTCATCGCCCAGTTTTTTTATTTCGCCGCCGGAAAAAAACAGTGCGGCCTCTCCGTCATTTAAAAAATCAAAAACATATTTTCGATTTTGACATACAAATTCTCTCAAAAAAATTCCTCCTGTTCATACCTATTATATATCCAAACATACGGTATTTGCAAGCCTAAGTTAACAACTTTAAAAATAAGGCTTTAAAAACACAAAAAAAGAACGCCCGAAATATTGACATTCTTTGGAGTGTGTGTTATTATTAAATCACAAAAGGGAATAACTTAAGTTATATCCTACTCAAGTTTTTTGATTATAAAAATAAATAACCGTCAAAACTTTAGCGGGCTTGACGGTTATTTT
>JAJQCI010000136.1:0-2077 GCA_021202835.1 Clostridiales bacterium
TATGTAAAGAAATCGTAAAGAAAATGCCTTGAAAACTCAAATTTTTATTTGACGTATTTTAATGATTGTAGTATAATGGTTGCAAACATTTTATTTGGGAGGAATTTTCAAAATGAACAGAGTATATAATTTTTCAGCCGGTCCGTCAATGCTTCCTCTGCCGGTTCTTAAAAAGGCGCAGGAAGAGATGCTTTGCTACGGCAATACGGGTATGTCCGTTATGGAAATGAGCCACCGTTCAAAAGCATATGATGACATTATAAAAGAGGCTGAAAAGCTTTTAAGAGAGCTTATGAATATCCCCGACAACTACAAGGTTATGTTTGTTCAGGGCGGAGGCTCAACTCAATTCGCAATGGTTCCCTTAAATCTTTTTAACGGCTCAAAAAAGGCCGACCTTGTTAAAACAGGTCAGTGGGCTAAAAAAGCAGCTTCGGAAGCGGCAAAATACGGAGAAGTAAACATAGTTGCTTCCTCTGAGGATAAGACCTTCTCTTATATCCCCGATTTGGACAAGAGCAAATTTACTCCCGACGCAGACTACTTCTATATCTGCCAAAACAACACAATCTACGGAACACGCTATACAAAGCTGCCCGAAACAGGCTCCGTTCCCCTTGTTGCCGACCTTTCATCCTGCATTATGTCAGAGGTTGTTGACGTTTCGAAATACGGCATAATTTTTGCCGGTGCACAGAAGAACGTAGGCCCTGCCGGCGTTACAATAGCTATTGTAAGAGAGGATCTTATAGGCAAGGCAATGGATATTACGCCTACAATGCTTAATTACAAAACACATGCAGACAATGATTCTCTTTACAGCACACCCCCCTGCTACGCAATCTATATTGCAAAGCTTGTTTTCGAATGGCTTAAGGATATGGGCGGAGTAGCTGTGATGCAGAAAATCAATGAAGAAAAAGCCGGTCTTCTCTACGACTGTCTTGACAACTCCACAATGTTCAAGGGTACGGTTGTTCCCAAAGACAGATCTCTTATGAATGTTCCCTTCGTTACTGCAAAAGGCGACAAGGACCTTGAAGCCAAATTCATAAAGGAAGCCGCAGCAGAGGGCCTTGTAAGTCTTAAGGTTAACAGAAAAGTTAGAGGAATGACAGCCAGCATCTACAACGCTATGCCTGTTGAAGGCGTTAAGGCGTTAATAGAATTTATAAACAAGTTTGAAAAAGAAAATAAATAAGAGGCGAAGATTTTAATATGTATAATATTTTAACATTAAATAAAATTTCAAAAACAGGCTTAAGTGTACTTACAGATAATTATACCTACGGTGACAATGTTGAAAACCCCGATGGTATTCTCTTAAGAAGCTATAAAATGCATGATATGGAGCTTCCCGAAAGCCTTCTTGCCGTTGCACGCTGCGGCGCAGGCGTAAACAACATACCCCTGGACAAGTGTGCTGATAAGGGCATAGTAGTTTTCAATACTCCCGGAGCAAACGCAAACGCAGTTAAGGAGCTTGTTCTCACTGCCCTTCTTATTTCTTCAAGAAACATAGTAGGCGGCTATAACTGGGTTCAGTCTCTCGACGGCGATGTTTCCGCAAAGGTTGAAAAGGGAAAGGCTCAGTTTGCCGGCCCTGAAATTATGGGTAAGAAGCTGGGCGTAATAGGCTTAGGCGCTATAGGCGTTCTTGCCGCAAATTCGGCAGAAGCTCTCGGTATGGATGTTTTGGGCTATGACCCCTATCTTTCAACAAAATCAGCATGGGCAATAGACAGCTGTGTTAAGAGTGTAACTCTTGACAAGCTTCTCGCCGAAGCCGACTACATAACAATCCATGTTCCCTATATGCCGGCTACAAAAGGTATGATAGGAAAAGAGGCCCTTTCAAAGGTTAAGGACGGTGTAAGAATAATTAACCTTGCAAGAGGAGAGCTTGTTGACAACGACGCAGTAAAGGAAGCCCTTTCAAGCGGAAAGGTAAGCTGCTACGTTACCGACTTCCCCAATGATGAATTAACGGGAATTGAAAACGTTATCACTCTTCCCCACTTAGGCGCTTCAACCCCCGAAGCAGAGGACAACTGTGCCGTTATGGCAGCAGGAGAAA
>JAJQCI010000136.1:2087-13744 GCA_021202835.1 Clostridiales bacterium
ACGGAATCCGCCTCAAAGAAAAATGGAGACTTTTCCTATAGGATTTTGGCAGCCGAAGGCGACGCCGATAAAGCAGCCGAAGCCGTAAAGGCAGTTGACGGAGTTATAAAAGTAAGAGTAATCAAATAAAAACAACCGAATAATCAAAAGGGGAGCGAAACCGGTTTTGGCAGGCGGTTTAGCTCCCTTTAAATTTTATATATTGTTTTTAAGCATTTTTAACGTTCATATAATCCTTTGCCCTGCAGCTGTTTGGTGTCCTGTTTGTGCCGGAGGCACGGCTGAACCGTTACAGTCTTTGTAAAATCCGATTTGTAAAATCTATGTATAAAAATTGAAAAATATATCTTGTTTTATGGTGGTATAGGTGGTAAAATAGAAGTGATGGGGTTGTTTGGGTAAAATTTTTATATGTAATCAACGGAGGAGAGTATGGATTATGCTGCTATGTTGGTAACCTTTTTGGGAGGCTTGGGGCTTTTTCTTCTCGGTGTCAGCTATATGTCATCGGGCTTGCAGAAGGTTACTGGAAACAAAATGAGAAAGATTTTGGCCGTTTTAACTAAAAACAGGCTGATTGGCGTAGGTGTGGGGGCTTTGGTTACGGCTGCAATTCAGTCATCGGCCGCAACAACGGTTATGGTAATAGGTTTTATAAACGCAGGCTTGTTAAATCTTTATCAATCCGTAGGTATTATAATGGGTGCCAATATAGGTACAACCGTTACCGGCTGGCTGGTTTCTTCGGCTGAGTGGGCTTCCTTTATGAAGCCGCTGACAATGGGGCCGGTTGCTGTTGCCATAGGCGCCGTTATAGGTATATTTTTCACAAAGGGCACAGTTAAAAGCATAGGCGAAATCATAGCCGGCTTCGGTATGCTTTTTATGGGTATAGGTCTTATGACAGAGGGGGCTTCACCCCTGCAGGATCTGCCTGTTTTCGCCGATATGTTTGCTACTTTGGGCAGCAATCCCGTTTTGGGTATTTTGGTGGGCGCTCTTGTTACGGCGGTTATTCAGTCGTCGTCTGCTTCAATAGGTATTCTGCAGTCTTTGGCTTCTGTAGGGCTTGTAACATGGAACAGCGCCGTCTACATAATTATGGGTCAAAACATAGGCACCTGTGTTACGGCGATTCTTTCGGCTATGGGGGCCTCTAAAAATTCAAAGGCTGCAGCCTGTATACATCTTTTGTTTAACGTTATAGGCTCTGTTATTTTCAGTATAATTGCCGTTATGTTCTTTAAGTTTGTTAATCCTGTTTTGGGAAATTCCGTTATTTCAATAACCGAAATCGCCATTGTCCATACAGGCTTTAATATTCTTAACACAATTGTTTTGTTCCCCTTTGCAACTCTTCTTGTTAAGATGGCTGAAAAAATTACATCCTTTATTAAGAGTGATGCAGACGAGGCAGCTCTTGTTCACCTTGACGACAGAATCTTAAACACACCTTCGATTGCTATAGAAAACTGTGTTAAGGAAATTGTAAGAATGGGCAGAATTTCTCTCGATAATCTGACTCTTGCCGCCGATGCTCTTTTCGATCACGACAGTGAAAAAATAGAAACGGTTGACTCACGTGAAGGCAGTATAGACCTTCTTCAGGGGGCAATAACCAAGTTTATGGTTAAGCTCTGCAACACCTCACGCATAAGTGCCAGCGAAAACAAAGTTGTTACGGCTCTTTTCCACACTGTAAACGATATGGAAAGAATAGGCGACTACAGCGAAAACCTTATAGAGTCGGCCCAGTTTATGATGAAAGAAGATTTGGCCTTTTCGGATGTTCAGAAGGAAGAGCTGAGAAAGATGTGCGACGAAACAATATACTGTGTTTCAAGCGCTCTTAATGCCCTTGAAAACAACGACTATCCAAGTGTTGAAAAAACGGTTAAATCCGAACAGGCTATAGACGATATGGAAGCAAACTACAGAAAGAAGCATATCGAAAGACTTGCCTCCAACAGCGTTGACGCAACAACGGGAATTTCTTATCTCGATACTCTTACAAACCTGGAGAGAGTTGGTGACCATGCCCTTAATGTGGCTCAGGTTGTTATGAAGCGATTCTTATAAATAAAAGCGGAAATCTATGTGAAAAATTTAACATAAATTTCCGCTTTTTCGGTGTTTACTTTGTTGAATCGTATAAAATTTCATTAAGAGGAAAGATTATTTAAATAATTCATTGAATTGTGGGGAAAAATATGTTATACTTTATATGTTATAAATGAACTAAAACCGTAAAAGGCAGGGAAGCGCTGATTAATTCGCCGAAGCAGATTTGCCGTCGTTTTTTTCGAGTGCAAGGAAGGCGTTCGCAGGCATAGCCGGAGCCTATGTCAAGAATGCGTGACGCAGCAATCGGAAAAAACGGCGGTGAAGATGCGATGAGCTGATTAATCGGCGATTCCCCAATTCAAACAGAAGGAAAGGAGAGCATAAGATGCTTAACAAGAAAAATGTAGACGATTTTAATGTTGCAGGCAAGAGAGTGCTTGTAAGATGTGATTTTAATGTACCTCTTAAGGACGGAGTAATTACAGACGAAAACAGAATTGTTGCGGCTCTGCCCACTATTACAAAATTAATCGATAACGGAGCAAAGGTTATCCTTTGTTCTCACTTAGGCAAGCCCAAGGCACCCGAAGCTAAGTTTTCTCTTGCTCCCGTAGCAAAAAGACTTTCGGAAAAATTAGGTAAGGAAGTTGTTTTTGCGGCCGATGAAACTGTTGTAGGCGAAAACGCAAAGGCAGCCGTAGCCGCTATGAAAGACGGAGACGTTGTTCTTCTTGAAAATACACGTTTCCGCAAGGAAGAAACAAAGAACATCGACACATTCTCGGAAGAGCTTGCTTCTCTTGCAGACGTATATATCTGCGACGCTTTCGGTTCATCTCACAGAGCACACTGCTCAACAGTAGGCGTAACAAAGTGTTAAAGACTGCGGCGTAGGCTATCTTATGGAAAAGGAAATCGAATATTTGGGCAATGCGGTTAATTCGCCGGAAAGACCCTTCCTCGCTATTTTGGGCGGCGCTAAGGTTACAGACAAGATCGCCGTTATAGACAATCTTCTTGAAAAGGTTGACAAGCTTATTATCGGCGGCGGTATGGCTTATACCTTCCTTAAAGCTCAGGGCTATGAAGTCGGCAAGTCTCTTCTTGACGCAGAAAAGCTTGACTACTGCAAGGAGATGCTTAAAAAGGCGGAAGAAAAGGGCGTTGAGCTTCTTCTCCCCATCGATACCGTTGTAACCAAGGAATTCCCCAATCCCATAGACGCCGAAATTCCTTATGAGGTTGTTGATTCAACGGCTATTCCGGCAGATATGCAGGGTCTTGACATCGGCCCCAAGACAAGAGAGCTTTTCGCAAAGGCCGCAAAGGAAAGCAAGACTGTTGTTTGGAACGGACCTATGGGAGTTTTCGAAAACCCCGTATTCGCCGAGGGAACTATTGCGGTTGCTCAGGCTCTTGCCGAAACAGACGCTATTACTATTATCGGCGGCGGCGACTCTGCGGCAGCCGTAAACAGCTTAGGCTTCGGCGACAAGATGACTCATATTTCAACAGGCGGCGGCGCTTCTCTCGAATTCCTTGAAGGAAAAGAGCTTCCCGGTATTGCTGCAGCAGATGACAAATAATAAAATATTAAAAGGTGATTTTATATGCGTAAAAAAATTATTGCAGGAAATTGGAAAATGAATATGACTCCTTCTGAAGCAAAGTCACTTGTTGAGCTTCTTAAGGAGGGCAGCGAAAACGCACTTTGCGACGTTGTATTCTGTGTACCCTACATTGATATTCCCGTTGTTGCGGCTGCTTTGGAGGGCTGTAAGAATATCGCCGTAGGCGCTCAGAATATGCATTTTGAAGAGGCAGGCGCCTACACGGGAGAAATCTCGGCTCCCATGCTTAAGGAACTGGGTGTAAAATATGTTATTTTAGGCCATTCCGAAAGAAGAGAATATTTCGGCGAAACAGACGAAATGATTAACAAGAAGATTAAGAAGGCTTTAAAGAGCGGCCTTATCCCCATTTTATGCGTAGGCGAAAGTCTTAAAATGAAGGACGAGGGAATCACTCTCGACCACATCTCAATTCAGATTAAGAGAGCCTTCAGAAAAATCGATATAGACGACGCTAAAAAGGTTATAATAGCTTATGAGCCTATCTGGGCTATAGGTACAGGCAGAACAGCCTCGGCTTATCAGGCAGAGGAAGTCTGCGCTAGCATCAGAGCTATTATAAGTGATATTTATGATGATGAAACAGCCGAAGAGATCAGAATACAGTACGGCGGAAGCATGAATGCTGAAAACTGCGAATCACTGCTTTCAATGCCCGATATTGACGGGGGACTTATAGGCGGAGCAAGCCTTAAGGCTGACTTTAATCTTATTACAGGCTGTGTAAAAGAATAAGGGGCTGCTTTATATGAGTAAAAAAACAACTATTTTAATGATATTAGACGGCTTCGGTCTTAACGAAAAAACAGAGGGCAACGCCATCGCCCTTACGCCTACGCCCAATATCGACAGGCTTACGAAGGAATATCCCTATGTTAAGGGCTATGCTTCGGGCCTTGACGTAGGTCTTCCCGACGGCCAAATGGGCAACTCTGAGGTTGGCCACCTTAATATGGGCGCCGGAAGAATCGTTTATCAGGAGCTTACAAGAATAACAAAGGCTATAAACGACGGCGACTTCTTTACAAATGAGGAGCTTTTAAGAGCCGTTAACAACTGTAAAGAAAATAACAGCTCGCTTCACGTTTTCGGCCTTGTTTCAAGAGGCGGCGTTCACAGCTCTTTAGAGCAGATTTTCGCTGTTTTCGAACTTGCCAAGAGACACGGCCTTGAAAAGGTTTATATGCATGCCTTCCTTGACGGAAGAGACACTCCGCCTACATCGGCGAAGGGCTTCTTAACCGAGCTTGAGGACAAAATGGCTGAGCTGGGCGTAGGAAAGATCGCCACGATAAGCGGCCGTTACTACGCTATGGACAGAGACAAAAACTATGACAGAGTCGAAAAGGCCTATGCCGCTATAGTATACGGCGAAGGCAATACGGCGAATTCAATGGCGGAATGTATGGACGCTACCTATGCCGCAGGGGTAAACGACGAGTTTGTTATCCCCACGGTTATACTTGAAAACGGCGAGCCTACAGCCACAATAGGCGAAAACGACAGTATAATTTTCGCTAACTTCCGTCCCGACAGAGCCAGAGAAATAACGAGAAGCTTCTGTGACGACGACTTCCCTTATTTCGAACGCAAAAAGGGCCATTTCAGAGTAACATATGTCTGCTTCACAGACTATGACGCAACAATAGAAAACAAGCTTGTGGCCTTCAAGCCCCAGGTTCTTCAAAACACTTTGGGAGAATATATTTCATCTCTCGGCCTTACACAGGCAAGAATTGCGGAAACGGAAAAATACGCTCACGTTACATTCTTCTTTAACGGCGGCGTAGAAGCTCCAAACCCCAATGAAAACAGATATTTAATTCCCTCCCCCAAGGTTGCAACCTATGACCTTCAGCCCGAAATGAGCGCCCCCGGCGTAACCGAAAAGCTTATAGAAAACATTAAGTCCGGCGAAAACGACCTTATTATAATTAACTATGCAAACCCGGATATGGTTGGACATACGGGAGTTATAGAGGCCGCAAAGAAGGCTGTGGCTTATATCGACGAGTGTGTAGGCAGGGTTGTTGACGTTGTTGTTGAAACAGGCTCACAGATGTTTATCTGCGCCGACCACGGCAACATCGAACAGCTTATTAACTACGAAACGGGAGATCCCTTTACGGCTCACACGACAAACCCCGTTCCCTTCATTCTTGTAAACTGCCCCAAGGCCAAGGGTCTTAAAGAGGGCGGAAAGCTGGCGGACATTGCGCCGACGCTTCTTGAAATGATGGATATTCCCCAGCCTGAGGAAATGACGGGCCAGTCGTTGTTAATTAAGTAAAATCTAAGGTATAATTTTTGTTAAAAATATAGAAATTTAACAAAATTTAAAAAAAGTGTTTGACAGTTTTACAATAATATTTTACAATATAAATAAGTATAATGATTCTTTTATATAACGAAAGGAGTAAGAAAATGAAAGGTTATTTAGAAATAGTTGATGTATTTGCAAGACAGGTTCTCGATTCAAGAGCTAACCCCACAGTTGAGGCTGAGGTTGTTGTTGAGTGTGACGGAAACCAGGTTATGGGCAGAGCAGCCGTTCCTTCAGGCGCTTCTACAGGTCAGTTTGAGGCTGTTGAGCTTCGTGACGGCGACCCTGCTAAATATAACGGAACAAGCGTAGAAAAGGCTGTTTCAAATGTAAATGACATCATCGCAGACGAAATCATCGGTATGAACGCCCTTGACCAAGTTGCTATCGACAAGGCTATGATCGAGCTCGACGGTACACCCAACAAGGCTAAGTTAGGTGCAAACGCTACACTTGCTGTTTCTATGGCAGTTGCAAAGGCTGCTGCTGAAGCTCTTAACATGCCTCTTTATCAGTATTTAGGCGGCTTCAACGGCAAGACTCTTCCCGTTCCCATGATGAACATCATGAACGGCGGCAAGCACGCTGACAACACCGTTGATTTACAGGAATTCATGATTATGCCCGTTGGCGCTCCTTCATTTAAGGAAGCTCTCAGAATGTGCTGTGAAATTTATCACGCTCTTAAGAAGGTTCTTAAGTCTAAGGGTTATTCAACAGGCGTAGGCGACGAAGGCGGCTTCGCTCCCAACTGTGCTACAGCTGATGAAGTTATCGAGCTTATCCTTGAAGCTACCGTTAACGCAGGCTACAAGCCCGGCGAACAGATCAGAATCGCTATGGACCCCGCTTCTTCAGAGCTTTATAAGGAAGACGGCCTTTATCACTTCCCCGGTGAAACAGAGGCTAAGGGTCTTGACGAAGAAATCGTCAGAACATCTGCTGAAATGGTTGACTACTATGCTGCTCTTTGCGACAAGTTCCCCATTATCTCAATCGAAGACGGCCTTGCTGAAGAAGACTGGGACGGCTGGAAGCTTCTTACAGAAAAGCTGGGCGACAAGATTCAGCTTGTAGGCGACGACCTTTTCGTTACAAACACAACAAGACTTCAGAAGGGTATCGACTTAGGCGTTGCTAACGCTATCCTTATCAAGGTTAACCAGATCGGTACACTTACAGAAACATTCGACGCTATTCAGCTTGCTAACAGAAATAACATGACAGCTGTAGTTTCTCACCGTTCAGGCGAAACAGAAGACGCTACAATCGCCGACATCGTTGTTGCAGTTAACGCAGGCCAGATTAAGACAGGTGCTCCTGCAAGAACCGACCGTGTTGCTAAGTATAACCAGCTCTTAAGAATCGAAGAAGAACTCGGCGAAGTAGGCCAGTATCTCGGTCTTGACGCATGGTTCAACTTAAAGAACAAATAATTTTAAATAATTTTCGTTTAAGAATATTATAATATTTCGGAATGACAAGGCAGACGTTTCTCTTTTGAGTATGTCTGCCTTTTTAAAAAGGTGGAGATTTAATGAACGCTGAAATAATAGCTGTTGGAACAGAAATACTCTTGGGAGATATAACAAACACAGATGCTAAATTTTTATCTGAGGAGCTTGCCGCTTTGGGCATAAGCGTGTATTATCAAACCGTAGTGGGGGACAATAAAGACAGGCTTATGAGCGCTTTAAAGGACGGTTTTAACCGTTCGGATATTATAATTACAACAGGGGGCTTAGGCCCCACAGACGACGATATTACTAAGGAAACGGGAGCGGAATTTTTCAAACGCTGCCTTAAGCTTGATAATGATATATATGATGATATAAAGGCCTATTTCAAGGGCAGAGATATGGCCAAAACAAACATAAAGCAGGCCTACGTTCCCGAGGGAGCCATAGCCCTCAGAAACAACAACGGAACCGCCCCCGGCATTATTATAGAAGAAAACGGAAAGGTTCTTATTATGCTGCCCGGGCCGCCAAATGAGCTTAAGCCTATGTTTAACGAGTCTGTTAAGCCGTTTTTGGCAGGCAGGGAAAAACACACAATAATTTCCAGAACAATAAGGCTTACGGGGATAGGGGAGTCAACTGCGGCGGAAATGGTAAGAGACTTAATGGCAAAAAGCGTTAACCCGACTATTGCGCCATATGCCAAAGAAGACGGCGTATTCTTGAGAATAACCGCCAAGGGCGAAACAAGGGAAGAATGTGAAAGGCTTATTGAGCCTGCCGCAAAGGAAATTTATATGGTTCTGGGAGAATTTGTTTACGGCGAAAACGAAACATCTCTCGCAAGGGCCGTTGTTCAAAGCCTTATAGACAGAAAAATAACTCTTGCCGTTGCCGAAAGCTTAACCGGCGGTATGCTTTCTTCCGCTATTGTGGATATAGAAGGTGTTTCCAGAATTTTTAAAGAGGGCTTTGTTACCTATACAAACGAGAGCAAAATGGAAACAGCCGGCGTAAAGGAAACCACAATCAGACACTACGGCGCCGTTTCAAGGGAAACCGCAGCTGAAATGGCACAGGGCGCCGCCTTAAGAGCCGGAGCAGAGCTGGGCCTTTCCACAACGGGTATAGCCGGCGGCGGAGCCGTAGCCAACCCCACGGAAACAGACACATCCTACGACAAGCCCGTAGGCAGAGTTTATCTCGGTATATATTACAAGGGCAAAACCTACACAAAGGAGCTTAATATAAAAGGGAACAGACAAAAGGTAAGAAGAAAAACCGTAGCGGAGATGCTTGATTTTGTAAGAAAAACGGTTGTCTGATTAAAATCTTTGAAATTTACGTTAAAATAAAGGGACTGCGAAATTTTCTCCGCAGTCCCTTTATATAATAATTCTTTAATTAATGCTTCAGATTTAGGGCAGAATCAGATTCACGTATTTTTGTAAATGTTTGGGTTGATTTATTGGTGAAAAGAATATATAATGTATATTGAACGCCTGAATTATTTGCGAAAGTTTAAGCCGAATTAAAGTCAGGAGGCTCTGATTAAGCCTCGCAGTGTGCAATTTTCACAGGCGTTTTGAATATCCGTTAGTTTATTTTAATGATTATGAGGAGTGAGTTTGTTGGAAAAGGAGAAATTTTACATTACAACACCTATTTATTATCCCAGCGATAAGCTGCATATAGGCCATTCTTACTGCACCGTGGCAACCGACGCTATGGCAAGGTATAAAAGGGCCAGAGGCTATGATGTTATGTTCCTTACGGGAACGGACGAGCACGGCCAGAAAATAGAGAGAATCGCCGAGGAAAAGGGTGTTTCCCCCAAGGAATATGTAGACGAAATAGTGGCAAGCGTTAAAGAGCTTTGGAAACTTATGAACATAAGCTATGACAGATATATCAGAACAACCGACGACTATCACGTTAAGGCAGTTCAGAAAATATTTAAGACTCTCTATGAAAAGGGCGAGATTTATAAAAGTGAATATGAGGGGCTTTACTGTACGCCCTGTGAGTCGTTTTTCACAGAGAAGGATCTTGTTGACGGAAAGTGTCCCGACTGCGGAAGACCCGTTGAAAAGGTTAAGGAGGAAAGCTATTTCTTCAGACTCTCCAAATACGGCGACAGAATAATAAAGCTTTTGGAGGAGCACCCCGAGTTTTTGGAGCCTGCTTCAAGACGAAATGAAATGATAAACAATTTCTTAAAGCCCGGCCTTACTGACCTTTGCGTATCCAGAACATCATTTAAATGGGGCGTTCCCGTTGATTTTGACGAAGGCCACATTGTTTATGTTTGGGTTGACGCCCTTTCAAACTATATCACGGCGCTGGGCTACGGCTCTGACGATGACAGCGATTTCAAAAAATACTGGCCTGCCGATGTTCACGTTGTGGGAAAGGAAATCGTTCGTTTCCATACAATAATTTGGCCTGCCATACTTATGGCTTTGGATCTTCCTCTGCCTAAGAAGGTTTTCGGTCACGGCTGGCTTATTATTGACGGCGGCAAAATGAGCAAGTCTAAGGGCAATGTTGTTGACCCGGTTATACTCTGCGAAAAATATGGTGTTGACGCCATAAGATATTTCCTTTTAAGAGAAATCGCCTTCGGTCAGGACGGAAATTTCACAAACGAAGCCCTTATTACAAGAATAAATTCAGACCTTGCAAACGATTTCGGAAACCTGCTTTCCAGAACCGTAGGTATGATTGAAAAATATTTCGGCGGAAAGCTGCCGGCGGAGCAGGCCGAAAATCCTCTTAATGAAGAGATAAAGGCTTTTGCCGCAAAAACAGTTGAAAAAACAGAAGGATATTATGACGAGATGCTTTTCTCCGACGCTTTGTGTGAAATCTGGAGCTTTATAAGACGTCTCAACAAATATATAGACGAAACGGCGCCCTGGGTTTTGGCCAAGGACGAAAGCAAAAAGGCTGAGCTTGCCGGAATTATGTATGTTCTCGCCGAGGGACTGAGAATAATTTCCGTTCTTATTGAGCCATGTATGCCCAATACTCCTGCCCTTTGCTTCGAACAGCTGGGCATAGAAGACGCTTCTCTTAAGGTTTGGGACAGCACTCACAGCTTCGGCCTTCTTCCCAAAGAGGTTTCCGTTAAGAAGGGCCCTGCCGTATTCCCCAGAATTGACGTTAAAAAAGAGCTCGAGAGTATAGAAAAGGAAGCCGAAAAGAAGGCAAAGGCAGAGGAAAAGGCTGCAAAGAAGGCTGAAAAGAAAGAAAAGAAGGCAGAATCAAAGGCCGAAGAGCCAAAGAAAATAGTTATTGACGATTTTGCGAAGGTCAGCATGAAGGTCGGCGTTATACTTGAATGCAAAAAGGTTGAAAAATCAGACAAGCTTCTTGTTTCACAGGTTAAAATAGGCGATGAGGTAAGGCAGATTGTCTCCGGCGTTGCAAAGTGGTATACACCCGAAGAAATGGCAGGCAGAAAGGTTATTGTTGTTACAAATTTGAAGGCTGTTAAATTAAGAGGCGTGCTTTCACAGGGTATGCTTTTGGCAGCAAGCAAGGGGGACAAGCTTGAGCTTGTATCAGTCAGCGATGACATCCCCGACGGAGCGGATATTTCATAATGATTTTTGAAACTCACGCTCATTATGATGACGAAAGGTTTAACGAAGACAGAGAAGAATTAATTTCTTCTCTTTTTCGTGACCGCAATATAGAGTATATCATAAACGCAGGCTGTGACATGAAGTCATCCTTTGCAGGCTTGGAGCTGAGCCGCAAATGGAAGAACTTTTATGCTGCGGTTGGTATACATCCCCACTCTGCCGATGAGCTCAGCGAAGAAAACATAAACACATTGAGAAAGCTTTCAAAAGACCCTAAAGCTGTGGCCATAGGTGAAATAGGCCTTGACTATTATTATGACTTCTGCGACAGAGAGGTTCAGCGAGAATGTTTCAGGTGTCAGCTTGACCTGGCCGCCGAAGTGGGTCTTCCCGTTATAATACATTCCAGAGAGGCCGCCGCCGAAACATTTAACATTATTAAAGAAAGCAGAGTAAGACAGGGAGTCATTCACAGCTACAGCGGCCACACTGAAATGGCTCTTGAATATATAAAAATGGGCTTTTATATAGGCATAGGGGGAATGATTACCTTTAAAAACGCCAAAAAATCCCTTGAAGTGGTTAAGAA
>JAJQCI010000213.1:0-11725 GCA_021202835.1 Clostridiales bacterium
AAATATTTCTTATTGCTTTAAGCCTTGCTATGGACGCCTTTGCAGTTTCAGTTTCAAACGGACTGGCTCTTACAAAAATCAAACCGAAACACGGTATAATTCACGGTTTGTATTTCGGCGTTTTTCAGTTTATGATGCCCCTTATAGGCTATCTGGGTGCAAGTTTCTTTAAGGGCTATATAGAGTCAATCGACCACTGGATCGCCTTTATCCTTTTGGTTATAATAGGGGCAAATATGATAAGAGAAACCTTCGGTGAGGAAGAGGAAGAAACCGCCGAAAAAACAGAGGAGAAAATGCTTGCTCCGGGTCATATGGTTATGCTTGCCGTTGCCACAAGCATAGACGCCCTTGCCGTAGGCATAAGCTTTTCAATGGCCGACCTTAAAATGAGCATATGGACAGCCTGTATTATGATAGGCTGTGTTTCCTTCGTTCTCCCCTTCTGCGGAGTTTATATAGGAAAATTCATAGGCGGAATGTTCAAAAAATATGCTTCCAGAGCCGGCGGCTTAGTTCTTATAATTATAGGCTTTAAAATACTTTTTGAACACCTTAACATATTGTCACTTTAAATAAAAAAATTAAACCGGGAGGGATCATTATGAACACAACACCAAACTCCGACAGGCTTCATATAAGCATATTCGGAAACAGAAATTCGGGAAAATCGACCCTTATAAATGCCCTCACAAACCAAGACTTAGCTATTGTTTCGGCCTGCCCCGGCACAACCGCCGACCCTGTTTCAAAAGCTATGGAGCTTCTGCCCATAGGCCCTGTGGTCATAACAGACACAGCCGGCTATGATGATGAGGGAGAGCTGGGAGAGCTCAGAACCAAAAAAACATTCAGACAGCTTGATAAAACGGATATTGCCGTTCTGGTTGTTGACGGAACCGTTGGCTTTACGGAAAACGACGGTAAGTTTTTGGAGATCATAAACAAGCGGAAAATCCCCCTTGTAGGGGTAATAAACAAATGCGACCTAAACCCGACAGAAAACGGAGAAGCCTTCAAAGACAGAAACACAGACTTTGTAAGGGTAAGCGCAAAAAATAAAACGGGAATAGATGATCTCAAAAACCTCATTATAGAAAAATCCAAAACAACACCGAAGGAGACTTCTATAGTAGAGGGCATTATCGAAAGCGGAGACGTAGCTGTTTTGGTTGTTCCCATTGACAAAGCCGCCCCCAAGGGCAGGCTTATTCTGCCCCAGCAGCAGACAATAAGGGCAATTTTGGACAAGGGCGCAGCCGCCCTTACGGTGAGAGAAAAGGAGCTTGCTTCGGCACTGGCGGCCTTAAAGGAAAAGCCCAAGGCTGTTATAACCGACTCACAGGCTTTTAAAGAAGTCTCGGCAATAACCCCCCAAGACATACCGCTCACCTCATTTTCAATTCTTTTTGCAAGACACAAGGGAGAGCTTAAACCCCTTATAAGAGGAATAAACAGGCTTAAAACCCTTTCTCCCGAGGATAAAATTCTGATCTGCGAAGGCTGCACCCACCACAAAACCTGTGATGACATAGGCACTGTGAAGATTCCTAAGCTTCTTGAAAAATTTTTGGGCTTTAAACCCTGTTTAAGCTTTTCAAGCGGAACGGAATTTCCCGAAAACCCGGGGGAATATTCTCTCATTATTCACTGCGGCGGCTGTATGCTTAACGGCGCCGAAATGAAGTCAAGAATAAGAAAAGCAGAGGAAAGCGGCACGGCAATAACAAACTACGGTATGTTTATAGCCTATGCAAACGGTATTTTGGAAAGAGCTCTTGAGCCTGTTCCCGATGCCGCCCGAATATATAAAAATGCATAAATTTAAAGAAACCTTTCTGCATTATTATGTATCGGCATAATTTTTTATAAATTTTTTACAATCACCCATATAATATTTAAAGATTACCTATTGCAAATTAACAAAAAAAATAGTATAATATAAATATACAAAAATTTACCACAGGAGGTATTATTACATGGCATTAGTTACTACTACAGAAATGTTCAAGAAGGCTTTTGAAGGTAAGTACGCAATCGGTGCTTTTAACATCAACAATATGGAAATTATTCAGGGCGTTACAAGAGGTGCTGCAAAGCTTAACTCCGCTTGTATTCTCCAGTGTTCAAAGAGTGCTCTTAAATACGCTACACCTAAATATCTTAAGGGTATGGTAGACGCCGCTGTTTATGAAACAGGTATTGACATCGCTCTTCACCTTGACCACGGCCCGGACCTCGACACTGTTAAAGAATGTGTTGAAGCAGGCTTCACATCTGTTATGTTCGACGGCAGCCACTTCGACTATGAAGAAAACGTAGCTAAAACAAAGGAAGTTGTTGAATATGCTCATGCTCACGGCGTTGTTGTTGAAGCAGAGTTAGGCAAGCTTGCCGGTGTTGAAGACGACGTTAAGGTTGACGCAAACGACGCTATCTACACAGACCCTGATGAAGCTCTTGACTTCGTTCAGAAAACAGGCGTTGACTCACTTGCTATCGCTATAGGTACAAGCCACGGCGCATATAAGTTCAAGGGTGAGCCCAAGCTTGCTTTTGACAGACTTGAAAAAATTACCGAAAACCTTGAGGCAGCAGGCTATCACAACTACCCCATCGTTCTTCACGGTGCATCATCTGTAGATCCCACTGTTATTGAACTTTGCAACAAGTACGGCGGAAATCTTAAGGGCGCAGCAGGCATCCCGGCTGATATGCTCAGAAAGGCAGCTTCTATGGCAGTTTGCAAGATCAATATGGATACAGACATCCGTCTTGCTATGACAGCAGCCATCAGAAAGTTCTTCTCTGAAAATCCCGATCAGTTCGACCCCAGAGGATACTGCGGTCTTGCCAGAGATATGATCCAGGAATTAGTTGAAAGCAAAATCAGCGAAGTTCTCGGCTCAAAGGATTCAATGAAATAATAATTAACCTCTCAGGGCAAAGCTTCTTTTCAGGGGCTTTGCCCTTTTTTCTGCGGTTCATAAACAGGCTGAAAATTTTCCGTAACTTTTCTTGAAATATCTTCAAAAAAAGTTTGATTAAGCTGTGTCATTGTGCTAAAATATAAATATGTGGAATTGGTGTTTTAATTTTTATCAGTTCCGGCGGTAAACGAAAGGAGTTGAAAAAATGGCTGTAGATTTTAAGGAAAAAAAGGTTATTTTAACCATCGGAAGAGAATACGGAAGCGGCGGCAGAACCATAGGAAAGCTAATTTCCGAAAAGATGGGCATTCCTTTTTATGACAAAGACCTGATAAACAGGGCTGCCATGGAAAGCGATATAGACAAAGAGGTTTTTAACAGTATGGACGAAAAGCGAACCTCCAGTCTTCTGTTTTCAATAGTAAGAAATTTAGATAAAGGCGGCGGCGCCGGTATTTCGGGCGACGGCTCGGGTATTATGACTATGAACGAGAGGCTTTATCTTATACAAAAACAGATTATAAAGAGGATTGCCGCTGAGGGCTCCTGTATCTTACTCGGCAGATGTTCAAATATTACCCTTAAAGACGATCCGGCTGCCGTTCATATTTTTATAAAAGCCCCTCATGACTTTAAGCTTAAAACTCTTAAGGAAGTTAAAAATCTTGAGCCTAAAGCCGCAGCAAAGCTCATTAAGGAAACCGATAAGGAAAGGGCCGATTATTACAAATATTATACAGGGCTCAAATGGGGCAGCTCCCAGTGTTACAACTACATAATCGACAGCTCCGTTTTGGGGCTTGAGGGCACGGCTGACTTAATTTGTGAGCTTATAACTAAAAAAGCTGAATCAAATATATAATATATTAACATATAAGTAGACTTAACAAAATGAAACAGGTAAATTTAGCCGGTGTCGGTGCAACGGGAATGGGAGGCAGAACCTTTATAAAGGTTTTGGAGGAAAAACAGCTTCCTATTGAAAACATATGGTTTTTTGCTTCAAAGCGTTCGGCAGGCAGCAAAATCACCTTCAACGGAAAGGAATATACTGTAGAAGAGCTTGACGAACATTCCTTCGACAGAGGAATCGATATTGCTCTTTTCTCAGCAGGCGGCGGAACAAGCGAAATTTATTCTCCCATAGCTGCTTCAAAGGGCTGTGTTGTTATTGACAACAGCTCCGCATGGAGAATGGACCCCGAGGTTCCCCTTGTTGTTCCCGAGGTTAACCCACAGGACGTTAAGTGGAACAAGGGCATTATCGCAAATCCAAACTGCTCTACGATTCAGGCTGTTGTTGCGCTTAAGCCTCTTGACGACGCTTTCACAATAAAGAGAGTTGTTTATTCAACATATCAGGCTGTTTCCGGCGCAGGCCGTGCCGGCTGGGAAGATTTGGAAAACGGTATTAAGGGCGAAGCCCCCAAGAAGTTCCCCCATCCCATAGCAAACGACTGTCTTCCCCATATCGACGTCTTTACTCCCGGCGGATATACAAAGGAAGAAATTAAGATGATCGACGAAACGAGAAAAATCCTTCACAAGCCCGACCTTCGTGTTACGGCAACCTGTGTAAGAGTTCCCGTTTTCAATTCCCACAGTGAATCTATTAATGTAGAGTTCGAAAAGCCCATTTCAATGAAAGAGGTTGCCGAGGTTTTGTCTCAGGCTCCCGGTATTGTTATTCAAGATGATACATCTAAAGACGAATATCCTCTTGCTATAAACGCAACAGGAACCGACGAGGTTTATGTAGGCAGAATCAGACGTGACAATTCTGTAAGACACGGCATCAATATCTGGGTTGTAGCCGACAACATCCGTAAAGGGGCGGCTTCAAACGCAGTTCAGATTGCCGAATATATGATTAAAAACGATTTAATTTAAGAGGTGATATAAAGTGGCATTATTTACCGGTTCGGGAGTTGCTATAGTAACCCCCTTTAACGAAGACGGCTCCGTAAATTTTTCTTCACTTGAAAGAATGATCGATTTTCAAATCACAAACGGAACCGATGCAATAATTGTATGCGGAACGACAGGGGAGGCTTCAACTCTGTCAGACGATGAACAGATTGACACAATAAGCTGCGCCGTTAAGGCAGCCGGGGGCAGAGTTCCCGTTATTGCCGGGGCAGGCTCAAACGACACAAGACACGGCTGTGAGCTTTGCAGAAGAAGCGAAAAAACAGGGGCCGACGGTCTGCTTATAGTTACTCCCTATTACAACAAAACAACCCAAAAGGGTCTTGTTGAATATTATAAGTCAATGGCAGGCAGTGTAAACATTCCCGTAATTATGTACAGCGTAGCCGGCAGAACAGGGCTTAACATAGCTCCCCAAACAGTTAAGGCCTTAACAGAGGTTGACAACATTGTTGCCATAAAGGAGGCCTCGGGCAATATAGGCCAGGTTGCGGAAATTGCGGCTCTCTGCGGTGATGATATCGATATTTATTCGGGAAATGACGACCAGATTCTTCCCCTTCTTGCTTTGGGAGGAAAAGGCGTTATATCCGTTTTGGCCAATGTTGCTCCCGGAGATACCCACGATATGGTTACCAAGTTCCTCGAAGGAGACGTAAAGGGTGCAATCGACCTTCAGCTTAAGGCAATAAACCTTATAAAGGGCCTTTTCTGTGAGGTTAACCCCATTCCCGTTAAGGCAGCTCTTAATATGATGGGTATGGAGGCAGGCGGCTACAGGGCTCCCCTCACAACAATGACAGACGAAAATTATAAGAAGCTTGAAAAAGCAATGAAAGACTACGGCTTAATCTAACCGGTTTTAAGAGAAAGGAGTTTAGGATACACTATGAAGGATTTAGGCATGAAAAAGCTTGAAACAGACCGACTTATTTTAAGAAAAATAACCCTTGACGACGGTCCGCAGATGTTTGAAAACTGGGCCTCTGACGTTAAAACAACCTCATATCTTTCATGGCCTACCCATAAAACCCTTAAGGATACGAGGGCGGTTATTCACAAGTGGATTGAAGCATATTCAAAGCCCTTGGGCTATAACTGGGGAATTCAGCTTAAATCAACAGGCGAGCTTATAGGCAATATTGAGGTAACGTCGAAAAACGTCGGCCAGCAGCTCTGCCAGATTGCCTTTTGCATAGGCTCAAAATGGTGGAACAACGGCTACGCAACTGAGGCCTGTAAGGCAGTTTTGGATTTTCTCTTAAACGGTGTCGGCTTTTATGTTGTTGAGTCACAATATTTGGCTGAAAATCCTGCGGCCGGAAAAGTTCTTATGAAATCGGGTATGGTTAAGGACGGAGTTATGAGAAAGCGCTATATGGGCAAAAAGGAGCCTATGGAGCTTGTTATGATTCGTTATTCCGTTGTTAAGTCTGAGCTTATTAAGCTGCAGTAAAAAGAGGTAATAAAATGACACGTATTATAATGCACGGATGCAATGGGCATATGGGCAGGGTTATATGCGATATTGTATCAAAGGACAAAGACTGTGAAATTGCAGCCGGAATCGACATTGTCGAAAGCAATGCCCCCTTCCCTACTTTCACAAATATAAACGACTGCTGTGTTGAAGCCGACGTAATTATAGATTTTTCTACGGCCGGGGCTGTTCCTGCCGTTATAAAATATGCTTTGGAAAAGAAGCTTCCCGTTGTTATATGCACAACAGGCTTAAGCCCCGAAACACTGGAGCTTTTAGACAAGGCCTCTTCGGAGATTCCCGTTTTCCGCTCGGCCAATATGAGCATAGGCATAAATCTTATATGCAGCATTCTCAAAAAATATGCTCCTGTTTTAAGAGAAGCAGGCTTCGATATAGAAATTTTGGAAAGACACCACAACTTTAAGCTGGACGCCCCCAGCGGCACGGCTCTTCTTCTTGCCGACAGCATAAACGAAAGCATGGACAGCAAATTCAATTATGTCTATGACAGAAGCGCCTACAGAAAACAGAGAGACAAAAACGAAATAGGTATATCGGCTATGCGAGGCGGAACAATCGTCGGAGAACACACTGTTATGTTTGCAGGCAGAAACGAAGTAATAGAGTTTAACCACTCGGCCCACTCAAAAGACGTCTTTGCCGTAGGTGCCGTAAAGGCAGCCAAATTTATGACAGGCAGAGAAAAGGGCAAATATGATATGCAGTCGGTTATGAGTGAGCTGTAATAAACAAAATGTGAAAATTTTGTTAAAGCTATGGATTTATTCCCGGTTTTGAGTTATACTGTTAAGGAAGCTTCTTTATAGGGGCTTCCTTATGTGCGTTATGCAAAAAATGAAGTTTTATAAAAACAGTTCGGAGGAAAGAAAGATGAAAAAGAAAGCTTTGTTGCTGCTGGCGGTGTTGACGACGTTTTTTATGTGTACGTTTGCTATGAATACATATGCTGTAAACAATATTGTAAGAGTGGGTTTAACCACGAATTTTTACGGAATATCTTCGGTTGGCATAGGAGGCCAAAGCCTTATGGCCGGCTATTCGTCGGGAAACAGCTTTTATGAGATAGAATATTTCGATCTTTCACAGGGGGCCTCTCTGTCAAAGTCTTATTCATATTACATAGCCGTAGAGGGCAGCTTTTCAAGCTTCGGTGAAGCCAAGACATGCAGCGACGGCTTAACAGGCTACAATTCTTTTCCGGCCTATGTAGGCAGCGGAGTTTGGAATGTATATATAGGGCCCTATGATTCAAGCGAAAGAGCCGAAGCCGCAAGCCAAAATTATCCCTATGATGCCGAAGTCTGTGTTCCCGGGGCATATACGGCCGTTATTTCCGATTCATCGGGAAACAGCTTCATATATGACTTCAGCGGAGGTTATTTTGCAATAGCAGGCGACAGCAAGACGCTTATAGGCGGCTCCTCATACAGGGGATATATTGAGTTTTACCCCGAAAACGGCGGCTTTACGGCGGTTAACGTTGTTCCTCTGGAAACCTACCTCTGCGGAGTTGTTCCCTCGGAGATGCCAAGCGGCTGGCCCGGTGAAGCCCTTAAGGCTCAGGCTTTGGCCGCAAGAACATATGTTGTAAACAGAATTGAAAGCGGAGCCGGCGAAACCGCAGGCTATGACATCTGCGACAATGCCCACTGCCAAATGTACACGGGAACCGCAAGCGAAGCCGCATCTTCAACAGCGGCAGTAAACGAAACAGCAGGAAAGGTCATTACATATAACGGAGCGCTTATAAACGCCGTTTATTGTTCATCAGCCGGGGGAGTAACCGACGACAACATAAACGTTTGGGAAACAGACACGCCCTACCTTAAAAGTGTCGAAGAAATAGAAGGAACAGAAGTTGTAGAGTGGGAGCGTACATATACATTTTCCGAGCTTACAAGCCTTCTTGCAGCCCACAACGCAGGCATAGGGGAGCTTGTTTATGTAAGCGTTGAAAGAAGCGACAACGGCAGAGTCTGTTCTATGACCTTTTCGGGAAATCAGGGCACCTACACCGTTGAAAATGAAGCTGTAAGAACATTTTTCAACACCGAAGGCGAGTCACTTATGAGCAGAGTTTTTGACATAAGCTTTGTTTATGACGACAACGGCAGCGACTTCACCCTTGTAATAAGCGGAAAGGGCTGGGGCCACGGCCTGGGCTTAAGCCAGTACGGCGCAAAGTCAATGGCGGAGGCCGGTTATACATATGAAGAAATTATAAAACATTATTATACGGGAGTTGAAATAGTTAATTATTGATATGAAAACATCTGATTTTTATTATGATCTGCCGAAGGAGCTTATAGCCCAAACCCCTCTTAAGGACAGGGCGGCTTCAAGGCTTTTGGTTCTTGACAAAAACAGCGGAAAAATAGAACACAAGGTATTCAGAGATATTAAGGAATATCTTAAGCCGGGAGACTGCCTTGTTATAAACGAAACAAGGGTTATCCCGGCAAGGCTTATAGGCGAAAGAAAAAGCACAGGAGCAAGAGTTGAAATTCTTCTTTTAAAAAGGCTTGATTCCGACAGGTGGGAAACACTTGTATACCCGGGAAAAAAGGCTAAGCCGGGGAATGTTATTTCCTTCGGGGGAGGTGTTCTTGAGGCCGAAGTGGAAAAGGTCATTGAGGACGGAAACAGAATCGTCAAATTTAAATATGAAGGCATATTCGAAGAGCTTTTAGACCGTCTGGGTCAAATGCCTCTGCCTCCATATATAACGGAAAAGCTTGAGGACAAAAACCGCTATCAAACCGTATACGCCAAAAACGAAGGCTCGGCGGCGGCGCCTACGGCAGGGCTTCACTTTACAAATGAGCTTCTCTCCGAAATAGAAGAAATGGGGGTAAAAATAGCCCGGCTTACACTTCATGTTGGTTTGGGAACCTTCCGCCCTGTTAAGGTCGAAAACGTAGACGAGCATATAATGCATTCGGAATATTATTCTTTAACACAGGACCAGGCAGATATTATAAACAACACAAGGGCTCAGGGCGGACGTATTTTCGCCGTGGGTACCACAAGCGTAAGAACTCTGGAGTCAATAGCCGACGAAAACGGCCATTTACAGGCCAAAAGCGGCTGGACAAATATTTTTATCTATCCCGGCTATAAATTTAAGCTTGTTGACAATCTTATAACAAATTTTCACCTTCCCGAATCCACTCTTGTTATGCTTGTCAGCGCTCTTGCCGGAAAAGAAAACATAATGAAGGCCTACAGCGAAGCCGTTAAAGAAAAATACAGATTTTTCAGCTTCGGTGACGCAATGCTTATCACAACCTCAAGATAAATAAATATTTATAAAAAGATAAAAAAATTCCGAAGTATGCAAACGTGAGCATACTTCGGAATTTTTTATTATCTTCTCTGTCTTAAGAACTGAGGAATGTCTATTTCAGAATTTTTAAATCTGCCCGAATCTGACTGTGTGTATTCTCTTTCTTCACGAACAGGCAGCTGGGGCTGTGAATAGGTCTGTTCTCTGGGGGCTTCACTGCGAACGGGCGCCGGCTCTGAATATCCCCTGCCGGAGTTTGCGCCTGAACCTGTGTTTGCGCTTGTCTGGGCTGCTTCGGCGTTAGCCTGGGGGTTTAAGCCCGTTACAACAAGGGTAACAATAATATCGCCGCTTAAGTCATTGTTAAGAGATGTGCCGAAAATAATCTCTGCATCGGGATCAACAATTTCTTCAACGGGAAGCATAGCCTGATTAACCTCATAAAGGCTTAAATTCTCGTTTCCGGCAATATTAACAAGAACATACTTGGCTCCGCTGATAGATGTTTCAAGCAGAGGTGAATTAATGGCCTCAAGCATAGCCTCGGTAACGGTTTCCGCCCTGCCTATACCCATATGGGCGATGCCCTTGTCGCTCATAATTGTTTTAACATCGGCAAAGTCAACATTAATTATACCCGTATTTGAAATAAGGTCGGATATGCCGAATACACCCTGCATAAGGACCTCGTCGGCCATTTTAAAGGCGTCGTTGAAGGTTGTGTTTTTGTCAGACACACCCAACAGGTTTTCATTGGGTATGACAATAAGAGTGTCTACTATGTCTTTTATGTTATTGATTCCCTCAACGGCAAACCTTGCCCTTTTTCTGCCTTCAAAGGCAAAGGGTCTTGTCACCACGCCGACAGTAAGGGCGCCCTTGCTTTTAGCAATATCTGCAATAAGGGGAGCAGCGCCTGTGCCCGTTCCTCCGCCCATACCTGCGGTAATAAAAACCATATCGGCTCCGTCTAAAATCTGTGAAATTTCGTCCTTGCTTTCTTTAGCGGCGTCATAGCCTACTGCGGGCCTTCCCCCTGCGCCTAAGCCTCTTGTGATTCTGCTGCCTATGGCAATCTTTGTAGGGGCCTTATTTTGAGAAAGAGCCTGTGTGTCTGTGTTTATGGCCACATATTCAACTCCGCCCATACCGCTTTCTATCATTCGGTTTACGGCGTTTCCGCCGGCACCGCCCACCCCTGCAACGAGAATATTGGCAGGGTTGTCACTGTCAAGCCCGGCAAAGGGAATATTTGCCGAAGCCGAGTTTCCTTTATCATATATGCTCACTTTCCGCACCTCCTGAAGCACTGTTAACATTAAGGTAATATATCATTCAGCAACAGTTCAGCAGAGCGCTGCGCACGTGTAAAATTCACAGCTGAACTGTAACAATTCTCCGTATTAGCCGGATTTTATTTTATCAGACAATTTAATATCTGTCAAGTACCGCTTCCTTTAAAACCTTTCCGATTGCGTCATGAATTACAAGATTGGCTTTTCTGTCATAGGAGGTTGCGCTTTTGTTTATAAGAACAAGCTTGTTTCCTCTGTAATAATTTACAAGGCTGGCGGCAGGATAAACAACCAGAGATGTTCCCCCTACTATAAGAACGTCCGCCCTTGAAATATATTTTATTGCGCTTGTCCAAACATATTCGTTAAGCCCTTCTTCATATAAAACAACATCGGGCTTTAAAATTCCGCCGCAGCTGCACTTAGGCACATCGCCGGGAATTTTAAGCATATCCTCCAGTGAATAATATTTTCCGCACTTCATACAGTTGTTTCTGTAAACGGAGCCGTGAAGCTCAAAAACATCTTTGCTTCCTGCCATTTGATGAAGATTGTCAATATTTTGAGTGGCTATGGCCTTAAGCTTTCCCACCTGTTCAAGCTTTGCAAGGGCAAGATGGGCGTTGTTTGGCTTAGCCTCGGTACAAATCAGATTTTCTTTATAATATTTATAAAAAAGCTCCGGCTTTCTCATAAAAAGTGTGTGACTTAGAAGAGTTTCCGGCGAATAGCCGTATTTCTGCTTAGCGGAATAAAGCCCCGACTCGCTTCTGAAATCGGG
>JAJQCI010000213.1:11735-13718 GCA_021202835.1 Clostridiales bacterium
TTCCGTGGAAACTCCGGCCCCTCCCAAAAACACAATATTATCGCTTTCGTCTATAATTTTTTTAAGCTCATCGTAAGCCATATTCTCACTCCCTTACTCGTTCTTACTCATTTTTAAGCTTGTTTATAAAATTCTCTATTCTCTTAAGAGCCGTCGTTATTTCAGCTACAGAATAAGCGTAGGAACATCGTATAAAGCCCTCTCCGCTTTCGCCGAAGGCCGTGCCGGGAACAACGGCAACCTTTTCTTCAAACAGAAGTCTTTCGGCGAATTCATCGCTTGAAAGCCCCGTCGATTTTATACATGGGAAAAGGTAAAAGGCGCCCAAGGCCTCAAAACAGTCAAGACCCATATCCAAAAAGCCCTTGCGCATAACCCTGCGCCTTCCGTTATATTCCTTACGCATTTTCGCAACAGCCTCGTCGCAGCTTTTCAGCGCTTCAACCCCGGCATACTGGCTTACCGTCGGGGCGCACATAATTATGTACTGGTGGATTTTGGTCATTGCGTCTATAATGTCCTTAGGCCCTGCCGCATAGCCCAGACGCCAGCCTGTCATTGCGTATGCCTTTGAAAAGCCGTTTAAAACTATCGTTTTGTCTCTCATGCTCTCAAAAGAAGCTATTGAAACATGGGGCTCATCGGAATATGTAAGCTCGGAATAAATTTCATCGCTTATAACGACAATGTCTCTGTATTTTAAAACCTTTTCTATAGCCGCAAGGTCGCTTTTTTCCATAATCGCCCCGGTGGGGTTGTTGGGATAGGGCAAAATCAGCGCCTTTGTCTTGGGGGTTATTTTTTCAAGAAGCTCTTTCGGTGTAAGCCTGAAATTGTTTTCAGCCTTTGTTTCTATAACAACGGGAACTCCTCCTGCCATTGTTATACAGGGCTTGTAGGAAACATATGAAGGCTCAACAACCAAAACCTCTTCTCCCGGGTTTATAACCGCCCTGAGAGCTACGTCTATGCCCTCGCTTGCCCCTACGGTAACCAAAATTTCGCCCTTGGGGCAGTATTTTACTCCCAGCCTTTTATATAAATACTTGCTTATTTCCTCTCTGAGCTCCAAAAGCCCTGCGTTGGAGGTATAAACCGTTCTTTTCTTTTCAAGAGTGTAAATTCCTCTTTCTTTAATAGCCCAGGGGGTTTCAAAATCCGGCTCCCCTACTCCCAGAGAGATTACCCCTTCTATTTCGTTTGCAACGTCAAAAAATTTTCTTATGCCTGAACGGGGCATTTTCTGTATGTGTTCTGCAATGTATGTCATGGTGAAATTATCATCCTTTCGTCAACTAAGGGCTCTTTCTCCATAACTATGCCGTAGTCTTTATATTTTTTAAGCACAAAATGTGTAGCAGTGCTTGTAACGGAATCGAGAGTTGAGAGCTTTGAGGAAATAAAATGAGAAATTTCCTTAATGTTCTTTCCTTCCATAAGCACCATAAAATCATAAGCCCCCGACATAAGATAAATGGATTTAACCTCGTCAAATTTATATATTCTCTTCGCTATTTCTTCATAGCCGGAATCTCTCTGCCGAGTAACCTTAACCTCTATCATGGCACTTACAAACTCTCTCTCTGTTTTGTCCCAGTCAGTAAGGATAGTATAGCCGCAAATGACGCCTTCCTTTTCCATTTTGTCTATGCATGCCGCGACCTCCGCCGCCGGCTTTCCCAACATAACCGCTATGTCCTCCGCCTTCGCTCGGCTGTCCTTTTCCAAAATATCCAAAATGTCTTTTTCCATTTGCCAAAACCTCCGTCCTTTGCTTAATATAATAATATAGAAGCCAAAGAAATCAATGACCTGTCATCATTTCCTTAACTGACCTTATATATTTAAAATTTTAACACATTACGGCTTAATTTACAATGGCAAAATACAAATTTACATCAAAAATATTTGCTGATACGGTTTTTTAACTGTTAACTTATTTAACATTGAAAGCTTACACAAACTTTCGTTTTTAAGTATAAT
>JAJQCI010000252.1:0-1389 GCA_021202835.1 Clostridiales bacterium
GGTTTACAGCGAGGAGGGTTAACAATTTATGTCAATAAAAAAACGCTATTTTTTTTCGAGAAGTATACTTATCTTTGCACTGTCATTTATAATGTTGGGAATTATAAGCTTGACTGCTGTTTCCGTTAAAACGGTATACGCATCAAGTACAAATTGGTGTTGGCCTACAAGTGTACATACAATAGGTTCAGACTGGCCAAACTATTCATCGGGAAGTTATCACGGAGGCACTGACTTTGCCGTAGCTTTAAATTCACCTGTATACTCTTCTTGTGACGGAGAAGTTGTGGCTGTAACAACACTTACGACATCATACGGCAAGCATATAAAGATAAAAGCAACAGTAAACGGCAGTACGGTTTATATCAGATATTGTCATTTAAACAGTTTTGCAGTAAGTGTTGGTGATAAGGTTACGGCAGGACAGCTAATTGCTTATTCCGGTTCAACAGGAAATTCAACCGGACCTCATTTACATTATGAAGTGAGAAATGCAAATGATTATTACGGAAATTCATCAAGTCCTAATTTAAATCCTAAATATTATCTGCCAGGTTCATCATATTACTTTGAAACAATAAATTCCGGACCTGTGGGTAATGTTGATGAGGCAACAGGGGGAATAGGAACTCTTTATGTAAAGGGCTGGGCTTACGACCCCGATACACCGAGCGAATCTCTGGAGATTCACGTATACATATACAACACAAACGATTTGTCAAATCACGTATATGCTGAAAATTTAGGGGTTACGAACACAGAAAGCAATGATATAAACAATGCATATGGAATAAGCGGAAACCACCGGTTTTCACAAACTATTAATTTGTTGAACACCGATGTTGTTGACGGAAACTACAGAGTTGATTTTTATGCAATAGGTACGGATTCCGATGTTGCGCTGATAGGCTCACAGGAAGTGGCAATTACGGGAAGCCACAGCCCCACAGCCAAATTCGAAAGCGCCGAGGGCGACTATGGCATGGTTGGAACCGTTCGTGTAACCGGCTGGGCCTTCGACAGAGATGCACCGAGTTCACCTGTTGAAATTCATATGTATATAGGCGGCGAAGCCGGCTCTCATATTTACGCAAAAAATCTGGGCTATGCCGAACTCGCCGGTGATGATGTAAACAATTTTTACTCACAATACGGGCTAAGCGGCGGCCACAGGTTTGATTTCACCGTTAATTTGGCAGACACAGGAGTAAGCGGAACACAGAACGTTTATCTGTATGCCATAGATAATTACGGAATAGGCGACGCTATTACTTTAATAGGCAGCAAGACTGTTACAATAACGGAAAATAATTCGCCGAAAGGATGGCTTGATACTGCAGAAGGCGGAACTGCTTCTTTGCATATTACCGGCTGGGCTTTTGACCCGGA
>JAJQCI010000252.1:1489-3289 GCA_021202835.1 Clostridiales bacterium
ATACATATGTATATAGACGGTTATGCAGGGTCATCGGAAGCAACAAGGGTAGCTGTGGGAAGTACGAATAAATATCGAAACGATGTTAATACAAATGAAGACCTTCTTAAGTATAACTTGACCGGAAACCACGGTTTTGAATATTATGTGGATTTATCGAGTACCGGCTTGACAGGCACACACACAATTTATTTGTATGCTCTTGACACCAGCGGCGCAAATACCCACACTATGTTTGATACTGCGACAGTTGACATTGAAGCAAATGTTAATCCCGAAGGCTATTTTGATGAGATTACAACCAACAGCAAGGGCACATTGCGTGTGATAGGCTGGGCCTTTGATCCCAATTCTTCATCGAAAAGCGTTAATGTTTATGCTTCTGTAGGAGGAGAATACGGGACATCCGGAGCATACAGCATAAGTCTGGGCAGTGCCGATATTGAGAGAGCGGATATAAACAGAGTCTACAGTATAGACGGAAATCACGGCATAAATTCGGTTATAGATTTAACAGACACAGGCCTGAGCGGAACCCAAACCGTATATCTGTATGCCGAAGACTTAAATACAGAAGAAAAAACATTAATCGGAAGCAAATCGGTTACGGTTCCCGAAAACAATTCTCCCACAGCGTGGCTTGAAGCGGCGGTGGGATATGCCGGAAGCCTTCATATAGGCGGCTGGGCCTTTGACTCGGATTCACCAAGCGAATCTGTTGATGTTGAAGTATATATAGGCGATACATATATTACTACATTACAAACCGATGTTCTGAGAAATGATGTAAACAATGAATTCAGCATAACCGGAAACCACGGATTTGCGGCAATGATAGACCTTCGTGGTTTTGACATAACAGGCAGCTGTGAAGTTCATGTTTACGGCGTGGATTTAAGCGACCTTAAAAACTCGGAAGCCACAAAATCACCTATGACGGCAGAGCTTCTTTCACCATATACTATAGAATATGACGCAAATGGCGGAAATAATGAACCTGAAAGTCAGGAGAAGGCTTACGGAATAGATTTAACCCTGAGCAGTGAAAAACCTGTAAGAAAGGGTTTTGAATTTGTCGGCTGGAATACGTCGGCAGACGGCAGCGGAGCGGCATATGAGCCCGGAGATATAATAAGCACAAACAGCTCCTTTACACTTTATGCACAGTGGGAATCTGCTTTGGGAGATATTAACGTAAACGGCAGCTTGGAAAAAGCAGACGTCTCACTTCTGCTTAAATATTTGGCAGGCATGACCGAATTGACAGAAGAGCAGTTTGAAACAGCTGATTTCAACTCGGACGGAAATATCGACTTAAGAGATGCCGCCGCTATTTTAAAAGAAGCGGATAAAGCGGAATAAAATACGTCTTTAACGGATTTCAGACTGAAGCATAAAAAAACAATAATTCATATAAATTTGATGCACCCTCTGTTTTAATTCCAAAAACAGGGGGTGTTAAAATTTCGGTTTACTGGTTTGCAGGAAGCGAAAAAAATTTATTTTACCCCTTGAAATAGTTTTTTGATGTGATATAATGTTTTTGAGAAATGAATATGTACTCAGACATTTAAGCACGGCGAAAAGCCCGAAGAATGCGACTCTTCGGGGTTTTCTGTTCCCTGTTTTTCTGCGGTGGCTTCAAAGGCCTGCCGCTTTTTTTCTTTGCGGTAATACAAATGAATTTTTGTTTCTAAGCCTTAAGAAACCCGTCAATAAATTTCCAAAATTTTTTGCAAAGTCAATTTAAAAAGTTTACAAAAAGTCTTTAAATAAAAACGGTTTGGTGTTATAATAGCT
>JAJQCI010000252.1:3299-13471 GCA_021202835.1 Clostridiales bacterium
AAGGAAGCTTAATATGCCTGTTCTTAAGAAAAATTCTTTTTTATATAATTTAGCCTACGGGGCTATGCTTGTGGCAGGGGCGATTGTGGCCGCTGCGGCTCTTGAGTTTATACTTGTGCCGGTTACGATTTTAGACGGAGGGGTTACCGGTATTGCCATTATTATTCATCAGCTCTTCGGTCTGCCTTTGGGTGTTTTGGTGTTTATTTTAAATATTCCCTTCCTGTTTATAGGCTTTCGTCAAATGGGAATTCGCTTTCTTGTCAAGGCAAGCTGTGCAATGGTTATATTTTCATTATTCCTTGAAATATTCGGCCGGACCAACCATCAGGTCACAGAAGACCCTACCCTTGCGGCTGTTTACGGCGGTATTCTTTTAGGCATAGGAGTAGGGGCTGTGCTTCGTGCAGGGGGCTGTCTTGACGGAACGGAGTCAATGGCTCTTCTTATAAGTAAGCGCTCGTCACTTTCGGTTGGCCAGTTTGTTTTGATTTGCAATGTAATAATTTTCTCTGCGGCAGGCCTTGTTTTTTCAATAGACAGGGCAATGTACAGCCTTATAACATATTTTATTACCTCTAAGGTTGTTGACTTTGTAGAATCAGGCTTCGAGCAGGCCAAGGCGGTTATGATTATAACAAACGAAGGCAAGCGAATAGCCAACACAATCTATGACAGGCTGGGCAGAACAGTAACAATAATAGAGGGCGAAGGCCTTATAAGCGGCAAAAAGGTTGTTCTTTACTGCGTTGTAACGAGAATAGAGCTTCACGAGCTTAAGCGACTTATTCGTGACGACGACGCCAGCGCATTTATGACGGTTTCAGATGTTTCGGAAATAGTGGGAAAGCACATCAAAAAAAGAAGGGCAAAGCGCCTTCCCGATTTTCCCGATGAAGGCTCTTCGACTACAGCAGCCGAAGCGGCTGAAATAACCGTAACACAGGCTGAGGAAGTGGATTAAAATGGATATAAGACAGGAAAAAATCGAAAAAATAGGCAAAATGATTATAGAAGGGGCAAGAAGCGACCTTTATGTTTCAATGCGCTATCTTGACCTTGCTATTTTCGCCCTGAGCCCTGTTTCCGACGGCAATATTGAAATTATGGGTACGGACGGTGACAAGCTTTATTACTCTTCTCCCCTTTTGATAGAAGAATACGGCAAAAACGCCAAACAGCCCAACAGAACATATCTTCACACTGTTTTTCACTGCCTTTTCAGACACCTTTTCAACAGCGTAAAATATACAGAAGAGGACCAAACCTATTGGGATATTGCCTGTGACATTGCCGTTGAATATATAATTGACGATTTAAACCTTTCGGTTTTAAACCCCATTGTTTCACGTTACAGAACATATATTTACAAGCGGCTTTCCGTAGAGCTTGATATGGATATTTTAACAGCCGAGGCAATTTACAAAACATTAAAAACATGGGATTTTTCAGACAGTGATTTTAAAATTATGTATAAAGCCTTCAAAACAGACGACCATGGCTATTGGCAAAGACCCCGGGGAGGAAAGAACCCACCTCCGCCCCAAAGTGAAGGTGAGGACGGAGACGAAGGCGACAACCCCACGCCGCCGGACAAGCAGGCAAACGCCAAAAAGCTTGACGACAAATGGAAGGATTTAAGCGAGAGAACCGCCGCCGAAGCAGAGCATATAAACAATCAGGCAGGAGACTCGGAAGGAAATCTCCTCATTCACCTTAAGGCGGCAAACAGACGGCGTTATAACTACGGTGAATTTCTGAGGCGCTTTGCTGTTTACGGCGAAGAGGTAAAGCCCGACCCTGACAGCTTTGACCCGGGCTTTTATGCCTACGGCCTGAGCCTTTACGGAAACATGCCTATAATTGAGCCTTTGGAGTTTCGGGAGGTTAAAAAGGTTTCCGACTTTATTATTGTTATAGACACCTCCGCCTCATGCTCCGGAGAGGCCGTCAAGGGCTTTTTGTCTCAGACATTCGGAATTCTTTCCCTCAGAAACAGCTTTTTTAACAGGATTAAAATTCACGTTATACAATGCGACAACAAGGTTCGGAGAGACACTGTAATAGAAAATTCGGAACAGCTTGAAAAACTGTTCAGTGATATGGAGCTTGAGGGCTTCGGCGGAACCGACTTCCGCCCTGCCTTTGAATATGTTGAAGAAATAAAACCGAGCCTTAAAAACCTTAAGGGTCTTATCTACTTTACCGACGGAGAGGGAATTTATCCTGAAAAGCCGCCGGGCTATGACACGGCTTTTGTATTTTTAAAGGAACACTATTACGACGCAGAGGTTCCGAGCTGGGCTGTAAAGCTCATCTTGGACAATGAGGAGCTGACAAGATGAATATAACCGAAGCAAAAAAGGAAATAAAAAACACAATAAAAGCATATCTTAAAAAGGACGAATTCGGAAACTATGTTATTCCCCTTAAGTCTCAGCGCCCTATTCTTTTGATGGGCGCACCGGGCATAGGCAAAACGGCCCTTATGGAACAGATTTCAAGAGAGCTTGGCTTAAATCTTGTTTCTTATTCAATAACCCACCATACCCGACAGTCGGCCCTGGGGCTTCCCTATATTGTGGAAAAAGAGGGCTACAGCGCCACAAACTACACAATGAGTGAAATTATAGCCGAAATCTATGACAGCATAAAGCGTACGGGCATAAACGAGGGTATTCTCTTTTTAGACGAAATAAACTGCGTTTCCGAAACACTTGCCCCTGCCCTTTTGAGATTTCTTCAGTATAAGTCTTTCGGAACCCATGCCATGCCCAAGGGCTTTGTTGTGGTTGCAGCCGGAAATCCCCCTGAATATAACCGTTCAGTGAGAGAGTTTGACATTGTTACCCTTGACAGAATGAAAAAGCTGGATATAGAACCCAGTCTTGACGCATGGCTGGGCTATGCCTACAACGAAGAGGTTCACGGAAGCATAATTTCTTATCTGAATCTCAAAAAGGACAACTTCTATAAAATAGAGGCTACCGTTGACGGAATTATGATTGCCACGGCAAGAGGCTGGGAGGATTTATCCCACATTATTAAGGCTTATGAGTCGGAGGATATTCCTTTAAATTATGAAGAAGTAAGGGCATATATTCAAAACACAGACATTGCCAAAGACTTCCTCATTTATTATGAGCTTTACAGGAAATATGAAAGCGACTACAGAATAGGGGAGGTTTTAAAGGGAAATGTTGACAGCGGCAGCGCAAGGCGTTTAGGCTATGGCAATTTTGACGAAAAAATAAGTATAATTGGTCTTTTAAGCTCAGGCGTAGGAGGATATTTCTCAGAATACTGTATGTATGACGACTATGTAACCGATTTGTATAACGCTCTTAACAGGCTCAAGGTAATTTTAACAAAAGAGGATTTCAAAACAGCCCTTGAAGAGGTTATCGAAGAAAGAAAGAGTATATATGAGGTTAAAAAGACGGCGGAGCTTTTGAGCCGAAGAGATGAAAAGCTTTCACTTAAGGTTTTGGAAACCCTTAACGGCTACAGAACATTAGGCGGCTTCGACGAGGTAAAGGAAGCCTTTGCTGTTGAGAGAGAAAAGAGAGAGGAAAAAACCGCTGCGGCGGAAACGGCTCTCAACAGCGCCTTTAAATTTGTTGATATTGCCTTCGGCAAGTCTCAGGAAACGGTTTTATTTATAACCGCCCTTAATATGGACAAAAACGCCTGCCGTTATCTTGAAGACAACCCAAACGAGCTTTATATAAAATATAACAGAGAGCTGCTTTTTGAAGAAAAAGACAAGGCAATAAGAAAAGAAATAGCGGAGCTTAACTGATTATGGCATATTTAAATTATTCGGGCTGTAAAATAGAATATGAAATTAAAAACGGAAAGGCAGAGATTAAGGCCTGTGAGGATTCAAAAGGAAAAATCATTCTGCCGGATGCGGCAGAGGGGGCGCCTGTTGTTTCTCTGGGAAGGTATGCCCTTGCAAACATAAGGCTGGCGGAGGAAATAATTCTGCCCTCGTCTCTCGAAGCCATAGGCAGTCTGGCCTTTTATAACGACAGAGGGCTTAAGCGGCTTGAGCTTCCCGAAAGGGTCTTTCGAATAGGGGGCGACGCTTTTAAAAACTGCGACGGAATAAGGGAGGTTGTCATAAAAAGCGAACGTCTTCTCAAATATATATTGGACGAGCTTTCCCAGGAAATAATTGTTATTTTCAAAAACGAAAACGATGAAACCATATGGAAGCTTCTCTTCCCGGTCAATGCCGAAAGCTTCTCTGAGGACGTTCCCGGCAGGGCCTTCCACCGAACCTTTACCGGCCCCGGCTATACCTACAGACGTGAAACCGCAGGCTCAAAGCCGGATTTTAAAAGGTATGACGGCCTTTTTAAAAGAAGCTTTGAGGAGGAGGCCGAGGAGGACCTTTGTCTTTTGGCCATGTGCCGCCTTATGTATCCCTATAAGCTTGAAAAGGGTGCCGAAGAAGCCTATAAGGAATATATAGAAAGAAATGCCTTTATTGCCCTTAAAAGCTTTACGGAGAGGGGGCTTTTTGCCGAAACGGAATATATGACCGAAAACAGGCTGATTTCCGAAGAGGCCGCCGAAAAAGCCGCCGACTGGGCAAGAGAAAAGGGAAATGCGGCGGTTTTGGGCAGGCTTATGGACTACAGGCTTAAAAATTTTAAACCCCGGAAGAAAAGCTTTGACTTATAGTGGCGGCATTAAAACTTTGAGGACTGACTTATATGAAAAAAACAATAAAAACAGCGGTGGCCTGTTTGCTTATTTTATCTTTTCTGCCGCTTGTATGCAGAGGAGAAACAATTTTTGACATTGAGGTTAAATATTCGGCTTTGTTAAGCCTTGTTATAGCTTCTGCTCTTAAAACATCGGAGCCCATTTATATAAACAACAATTATGTTGAGGGCTGCCGCTATGCAAAGCCAATACCCGATATCGACATATACGATACTGAAACAGACCCGTTTTTTGAAAATTCCATATTTATAGGGGACTCCCTTATGGAGGGCTTTAAACAATACTGCCTTTACAGAGGTGAGGGCTTTTTGTCAAGCCCCCTCTTTATTACATCAATAAGCCTTTCTCTTAAGCATCTTCTGAAGCCCCTGTCAGATTCAAGCAAGCACCCCTATTTTATGGGTGAAAAAATGCTTGTTGAAGACGCAGTGGCAAAAAGCGGCGCCGAAAGAGTCTTTATGATTTTCGGCACAAACGATATGGTGGGTTTAACCCCTGAAGAAACTGCAGCGGAATATAACGACTTGATTTACAGAATACACAAAAATGCCCCCGATGTAAAAATTTACATAATCGGGGCAACCTATATATATTCCTCGGGCCAAAAGCCCGGCTTTACAAACGAAAACCTGAGAAAGTTCAACGACGCAATGTATAAATACTGTCAAAACTATGACTATCTTGAGTTTATAAACATAGGCGACAGGCTTATAGGCGCCGACGACGGCCTTAAGGCTGAATACTGCTCAGACAGCTATGTTCATATGACAACAGAGGGCTATGACGTGTGGGTAAAGGTTTTAAGAGCCTACGCCCGTTATTTCATGCGCAGAGGAGAATAAAACAACCCCGGTCTTTAAAATTCTATTTGCATCTGTTTTCATTTCCCCAGTCACACAGCTTGTCCAGCACTTCAACAAGAGAATGGCCCTTGTCGGTAAGTGAATATTCAACCTTCGGCGGTATTTGGGGATATACATGCCGCTTTATAAGATTGTCGGCCTCAAGTTCCTTTAGGTTTTGGCTGAGCGTTTTGTCGGCAACCTTTTTGATATATCTCTGCATCTCATTAAAGCGCACAGGTTCATACTCCATTAAACAATAAAGTATAATAGGCTTGTACTTTCCCGAAATAAGCGACAGTGTATAGCTGTAGCCTGTGTCTTCAAAATTTGCGTTTTTTATATCTGATTTGCTCAATTAGCTTACCTCCCGTAAGTACCTTACTTTAATGTAGGTACTTTACAATTATTTGAAAATATGATAGCATACAATTATAATTAAGTCAATATACGGCAGGCAGTATATAACAAAAATAACCCTGCGTGCCGCTTGCTGCAGACAGGAGGTAATTTTAATGAGAAAAAACATAAAAACTACAGAGGCTGTTTTCCCCATGCCCGTTTTAATGGTGGCTACATATAACGAAGACGAAACCGTTGACGTTATGAACGCCGCCTGGGGGACGATGCTTGAGAGAGATTATATCATTCTTAACCTTACGGAAACACACAAAACGGTTAAAAACATAAAGGAAAGAAAAGCTTTTACGGTAAGTATTGCCGACGCCGCACACGTTGTTGAAGCGGATTATTTCGGTGTTGTATCGGGAAACAACACCACCGGCAAGTTCGAAAAAAGCGGCTTAACAGCCGTTAAATCCGAAATTGTTGACGCCCCTGTTATTAAAGAATTTCCCCTTTGTATGGAATGTGAATTTATAGAATATCAGGACGACAAATACGGCTGCGGAGTAATAGGAAAGATAGTTAATACATCGGCCGACGAAGCCGTTATGGACGGAGACAGCGTTAATATCTCAAAGGTTAACGCCATTGCCTTCGATCCCTACACTCACGGATATTACAAGGTCAGCGAAAGAGTGGGCGAAGCCTTCAAGGACGGTTTCAAATTAAAAAATAACTGACATCAAAACAAGCACCTGCCTGATGAGACGGGTGCTTATTATTATTTTTTCAGTCAGTTCTGCTGTTTTATAAGGCTTTCGTCACGCTGAAGCTCCTTAGATATGTCAACCTCGCCTGCGGTTTCGTTTACCTTTTGACCCTCTATATAAAGCTGAACCGAATTTACCGAGTCCAGCGCAGTAAGGGAATTAACAATGGAATAAACCTGAAGCTTTGTTAAGCCTGCTCCGGTTGTTTTGTTTAAAAAGGCGGAAGAAAGATTAACATAGCAGATTCCGTTTTCCGTTGTTGTGTTTATAAGCTTTGTGCCCGAAGGTATGGGTGAAACAAGGTCGGCGCTTTCAGGGCCCTTTAAAAGCTGTTCTACAAGCTGATATTCTGTGTCAAGGCTTTGCTTTACTTCCAAAAGACGCTGTTCACCGCAGAGACAGGTCATAGAGCTGTCGGCGAAATAAAGGGTTATAGACCTGTAGTTTATTTTTTCGGAAGCAATATCCGGGTTTAGAAGAACGTTTTTTCGGTTTAAGGGGAAACCGTCTACGCCCCTTCCTCCCGATGTTATTACAACGTTGTCTATAAAGCCCAGCGCAGTAAGGGTATAAACAAGAGAGCTTTTCATAAACAGCTTGTCAACGGAGGATTTATTCCAAAATTCGGGAGATAAATCCACATAAGCTGTTTTTTCCGTTTCGTCAAGAATGGCTGTTTCAAATTCAACATCGTTAAATGTTGCGGCAAGAGAAGTATTTGTTTTCGGGCCTATTTTAAGCTCGGTAAGAACAGTGTTGAAAACCTGAAGGTTTGTTGTGTTTTCATCATGAGTAATTATTCTTGCCTCAAAATCCAAATTGTTTTCAGCTGCGTTTTTATAATAGAGAGAAACCGAAAACTCCTTTCCGGCACGCAGAAAAATAAACAGAAATGTGCAAAAAACAGCCAAAAACAGGAGAACAGCCCCGGAGATTATATAAATCCTTTTATGCTTCATTATTTTTCCTCCCTGTTTTGCTTAATAGGCAGTCTGACAATAAAGGTTGCGCCGCTGCCTTCCTTGCTTATTACCTTTATGTTTCCGTTGTGGAGAAGAACGGTTGAATGTGTTATTGAAAGACCAAGGCCCGTGCCTCCTGTTTCTCTGTCTCTTGTTTTGTCTGTACGGTAGAAACGGTTGAAAATTTTGGGCTGTTCCTCCTCACTTATGCCTATGCCCGTGTCGGCAACGGAAATAAAGGCGTTTTGATGGTCGTTTTCGAGAGTCACTTTAACAACCCCTTCGGAGGGTGTATATTTTATTGCATTGTCTATAAGGTTTGATATTGCCAGAGAAAGCTTTGTTTCGTCGGCGTCTATTATAACGTCTTTGTCGGCCTCCAGAATAAGCTCAATGTCTTTAACCTTTACAAGGGGATAAAGTGTTTTCATAATACCGATTAACATCATTCTTAAGTTTGTCTCTCCCAGGTTGAGCCCGGCTTCTCTGTTGTCAAGCTTAACAAGGGAAAGAAGGTCGTTTATAATATTTGTCATTCTGTCGATTTCGGAGTTTATATCCTGCAGAAACTCCTTATACATTTCTTCCGGCGCAGTATCCTGCAGAAGTATGGATTCGCTTAAAACCTTAATAGAGCTTAAAGGGGTTTTAAGCTCATGAGACACGTTTGAAACGAATTCGGAACGTGAGGTGTCTTCATATTCCAGCTTTTCCGTCATTATATTTATGGCGTCGCCCAGAACGCTTATTTCGTTTTTGCCCTTTCCGGCAACCCTCTCCTGCAGATTTCCGTCTGTTATTTTTCTTATGGAGTCTACAAGCCGGGTTAGGGGCTTTAAAATATGGCCGGAGGTTATATAAACTATAATTGCTATAACAACAGATATAATTATTGTCAAAAAAAGCCAGTCTTTATTTAGGGACGCAAGAAGGTCATAAACCTCGTCGAAGCCCGACACTAAAAGTATAGCCCCCAGAATTTCACCGTTTTCGCCGTCAATGGCTGCCGAAGCATATATTTTGCCCGTACTGCCTCTTAGGTTTGCGGCTGCTGTGCCTTTCAAGGCGTCTATAACTTCGGGGATTATAATTGTTTTGTCGGTTTCCGTTCTGTTAGTGTCGGCTATGATCTCTGCGTCGCTGTTTAAAACAAGTATTCTTGCTGAAATTTCAGTGCTTTTTTCGTCTAAATCGTTTAAAAATTTAGCCGAAAGGGTTGGGTCTGTAAGGTAGTTGTTGTTTTTTACCGAGCCTGCCAGCTTGTTGGCCTGATAGAGAAGATTTTGTTCGTTTCTTACTTCGAAATAATTTTTTAAAACGTTGTTCATTGCAGCGGAAAATATAATAAGAGGAACGAAGCCTATTACAAAATAGAGAAGAAAAAGCTTCCACCTCAGGCAGTTATACCATTTAAGCTCTTTAGAATCACTGTAAATAATAACCTACCCCCCATCTTGTGTGTATATATTGAGGCTCTCTGGGAACCTTTTCGATTTTTTCCCTGAGACGCCTTACGTGTACGTCAACGGCCCGTCTTTGTTCCTTCTTTTGTTCACCTGAGCCCTTGAGGGTTGTATGCCAAATTTCACTTAAAAGATCTTCTCTGGAATAAACCGTGCCTATGTTTTTCATAAGAAGCATAAGGAGCTCAAACTCCTTAGCCGTAAGGTTTACCTCCTTGCCTTCAACATAACACCGCCTTGATTTTGTGTCAATCGAAAGCTCTCTCAGCGTAAGAATGCTGTCGTTTACAGGGGTTTTAGCCGTCTTTTTAACGCTTCTTCTGAGAATTGCTTTAATTCTGGCCTTAAGCTCCAAAATGTTGAAGGGCTTTGTTATATAGTCGTCGGCCCCAAGCTCAAGGCCCATAATTTTGTCTATGTCTTCGCCCTTTGCAGTAACCATAATTATAGGCACGGAAGAAAACTCCCTAATTGCGGAGCAGACGTCAAGGCCGTTTATTTTCGGAAGCATAACGTCAAGAAGAATAAGGTCGAAGTCTTCCGTACGGGCAAGGCGCAGCGCCTCCTCTCCGTCATAAGCCACGGAAACATCCATATCATCCTGCATAAGGCTGAATTTTATTCCCTTAACAATAAGCTTTTCATCATCAACAACAAGTATTTTGCTCATTTATAATTCTCTCCTATCCTACGGTGATATTGTCCTTTATATCATTATAAATATTTTCACCTATTCCCTTTACATTCATAATTTCTTCGGGAGACGCAAAGCCGCCGTTTTCCTCTCTGTAGGCTATAATCCTTTCGGCAATTTTTTCGCCTATGTACGGAAGGGAGCTGAGCTCCTCGCTGCCTGCGGTGTTTATGTTTATAACCTCAGCCGCTTCAGCCTCTTCGGCACTGTATAAAACGGCTTCTCTTTCGGTATTATAGTCTTCATATCTCCCTTCGGAGGTAAAATACCAAAGGAAGAAAAGAAGAAACACACAGCCGGCGGCGGATATATAAAATATGACTGTTTTATTGTTTTCCATAACCACGGCCGTCTTTTAT
>JAJQCI010000278.1 GCA_021202835.1 Clostridiales bacterium
TTCTCTCAGGTGTTTTCTCCAAAAACAGAGAAAAACAGCTTCCCCAAATCTTCGAGGGCTTTATAGAGCTTGCTTTGGAAAGCAAGGGCATACTCACGGCTTATGTTGAGTCGGCGGTTCCCTTAAAGCCTAAATATACGGAGAAGATAAAAAAGAAATTATCCAAGAATTTAAATAAGGAGATTGTTATTAAGGAAATCGTTGATGAAAGCCTTATAGGCGGCCTTAAAATTTCCGTAGACGGTCACGTTATCGACGGAACGATTAAGAAACAGATCGGCGACTTAAACAAAATGCTTATTGAAAACAGACTTGCGTAAAGGAGTGTAACTTAGTATGAATCTTAGACCTGAAGAAATCAGTTCCGTCATTAAGGAACAAATTAAGGGCTATAACAACAAGCTAAGTGTGTCTGAAGCAGGTACGGTTATACAGGTTGGTGACGGTATCGCCAGAGTCTACGGGCTCAAGGGCGCTATGGCAGGCGAGCTTTTGGAGTTTCCCGGCGGCGTCTACGGCATTGCCCAAAACCTTGAGGAGGACAACATAGGCTGTGTGCTTTTAGGCTCCGACGAGGGTATAAAAGAAGGCGACCTTGTTAAATTAACAGGTAAGGTTGCTTCCGTTCCCGTTGGTGACGAGCTTATAGGCAGAGTTGTAAACGCAATAGGCCAGCCCATAGACAAAATGGGCCCAATTAAAACAACAAAAACAAGGCCTATCGAAAGAGTTGCTCCCGGTGTTATAACCAGAAAATCCGTAGATGTACCTCTTCAAACCGGTATTAAGTCAATCGACGCCATGGTTCCCATAGGCCGGGGCCAGAGAGAGCTTATTATCGGTGACAGACAGACAGGCAAAACAGCTATCTGTATAGATACTATTATAAATCAAAAGGGAAAGGACTGTATCTGTGTTTATGTTGCAATAGGCCAGAAGGCCTCTACCGTTGCAAGAACGGTTAAGACGCTTCGTGACACAGGGGCTATTGACTACACACTTGTGGTTGTGGCTACAGCCTCCGATACTGCCCCCCTGCAATATATCGCCCCCTATGCCGGCGTAGCTATGGCAGAGGAATTTATGGAAAAGGGAAAGGACGTTCTTATAATTTACGACGACCTTTCAAAACACGCCGTTGCCTACAGAGCAATGTCACTTTTGCTTAAGCGCCCACCCGGACGTGAGGCCTACCCCGGCGACGTTTTCTATCTCCATTCAAGACTTCTGGAAAGATCGGCAAGACTTAACGAAGACTACGGCGGAGGCTCAATTACCGCCCTGCCTATAATCGAAACCCAGGCAGGCGACGTTTCGGCTTATATCCCCACAAACGTAATTTCTATTACCGACGGCCAGATATATCTTGAAACAGAGCTTTTCAACTCAGGCTTCCGTCCTGCTATAAACGCAGGTCTTTCGGTATCGAGAGTAGGCGGCTCCGCCCAGATTAAGGCTATGAAGAAGATTGCCGGCCCTATTCGTATAGAGCTTGCCCAGTACAGAGAGCTTGAGAGCTTCTCACAGTTCGGCTCCGACCTTGACAAGGATACGCTTGAAAGACTTAACCACGGCAAGAGAGTTATGGAAATTCTTAAACAGCCCCAGTATAAAACAATGGAGGTTGAACAGGAGGTTGTAATTCTTTATACCGTTACAAATAAATATCTTGACGATGTAGAGCTTGACAGAATCGCCGAATTCGAAGAAAAATTCCTTAAATTTATGGAAACTCAGCATAACGACGTTCTCTTATCCATAAAGAACGAAAAGGTTCTTTCTCCCGAAAAAGAGAATACCTTAAAGAATGCAATCGAAACATTCAAGAAGAATTTTTAACGGGAGGGTGATATTATGGCTTCAATGCGTGATATAAAGCGCAGAATAAAAAGCGTCAACAGCACCCGCCAGATTACAAAGGCTATGAATCTTGTAGCCAGCTCAAAGCTTAACAGAGCTAAAGCAAGGCTTGAAGGCACAAAGCCCTTCGCCGAGGAAACGAGAAAGGTTATTGCCGAAATAGGTGCAGCGGCCGGCGGACTTAACAATTCCCTTTTCGCTGTGGAACCCAAGGGAAACAAAGCCCTCGTTATTGTTCTTACGGGAGACAAGGGTCTTTGCGGCGGCTATAACATTAACGTCTGCAAGGAGGCTCAGGCCCTTTGCCAAGGCAAGGACGCCAAGCTTATAACCGTAGGCTCAAAGGGCAGAGATTATTTTAAGCGCAGAGACATTCCCATTGACAAAAGCGTCGTAGGTATATCGGAGCGCTTTGAATACGGGGATGCGGCGGCTTTAGGCGAAAGAGCCCTGAAGCTTTACCGTGAAGGCGAATTCGACGCCGTTTATCTTGTATGCACCAAATACATCTCTTCAATAAGCTCGGCCCCCAAAACTGTAAGGCTTCTTCCCGTTAACCCCAGGGAATTTGAGGGCGAAGCGGACGCAAACAGTCTGGTTCTTTATGAGCCTTCCGAAGAGACTGTTCTGGAATATATTGTTCCCAAATACGTTGACACTGTTATATACGGCGGTCTTGTTGAAGCCTCTGTTTGTGAGCTGGGAGCCAGAATGACGGCTATGGATGCGGCTACGGACAACGCCGACGAAATGCTTGCAGACTTAAACCTTCTCTACAACAGAGTTCGTCAGAGTGCAATAACAAACGAAATAACAGAAATCGTAAGCGGAAGCAACGCTTTGAGTCAATAATGAATAATTGGGCACGCAAGAGCCCAATTGTTCGACCAAAAAATAATAAAAGGAGTGAAAACATTGGCTGAAAAGAATATCGGCAAGGTAATTCAGATTATCGGTGCCGTACTCGACATAAAATTTCAAGCAGGATGTTTACCGGCTCTTAACAACGCTATAGAAATTGATAATAACGGTACTAAAATTGTGGCCGAAGTCGCTCAGCACTTGGGCGACGACGTTGTAAAGTGTATCGCTATGAGTTCTACAGACGGCCTTGTAAGAGGTGTAGACGCTGTTGACACGGGAAGCCCCATAACGGTTCCCGTTGGGCCCGAAACACTGGGCAGAATGTTTAATGTAATCGGTGAGCCTATCGACAACAAGCCGGCCCCCAAAACGGCGGAAAGATGGTCAATTCACAGAGAGGCCCCTGCCTTCTCAGAGCAGACAACAACAACCGAGATTTTGGAAACGGGAATTAAGTCAATCGACCTTCTCTGCCCCTATTCTAAAGGCGGTAAAATCGGCCTTTTCGGCGGCGCAGGCGTAGGCAAAACCGTACTTATTATGGAGCTTATAAGAAATATCGCAACGGAACACGGCGGCTATTCGGTTTTCTCCGGCGTAGGCGAGCGTACAAGAGAGGGAAACGACCTCTATCACGAAATGATGGATTCCGGCGTTATTAATAAAACAAGTCTGGTTTTCGGCCAGATGAACGAGCCCCCCGGGGCAAGAATGAGAATCGGCCTTACAGGGCTTACCCTTGCGGAATATTTCCGTGATAAGGAGCATAAGGACGTGCTTCTGTTTATCGACAATATTTTCCGTTTCACACAGGCAGGCTCGGAAGTGTCGGCTCTTTTGGGCCGTATGCCCTCAGCCGTAGGCTATCAGCCCACACTTGCCACGGAAATGGGCGCCCTTCAGGAAAGAATTACCTCCACAAAGTCCGGTTCAATCACCTCCGTTCAGGCCGTTTACGTTCCTGCGGACGACTTAACCGACCCTGCTCCGGCCACAACCTTTGCTCACCTTGACGCTACAACCGTTCTTTCACGTTCAATAGCCGAACTGGGTATCTATCCTGCCGTTGATCCTCTTGAATCAACCTCCAGAATTCTGGATCCCCTTGTTATAGGTGAAGAACACTATAACACGGCCAGAGCGGTTCAGGCTATTCTCCAGAGATATAACGAGCTTCAGGACATCATCTCAATCTTAGGTATGGACGAGCTTTCAGAAGACGACAAGCTGACTGTTAACAGAGCAAGAAAGATTCAGAGATTCTTATCCCAGCCTTTCTTCGTAGCTAAGGAATTTACCGGCATGGACGGCAAATATGTTCCCGTTAAGGAAACTATAAGAGGCTTTAAGGAAATTCTTGCCGGCAAGCATGACGAAATTCCCGAATCCATGTTCTTAAGCGCAGGTACTATAGACGAGGTAGTGGAACGTTTTAAGAAGAGTAAGTAAGCAGGTGATATTATGGCAAATAAACTTCATTTGCGGGTTGTTACCCCCACAGGGCAGTTCTATGACGGCAGCTGTGATATGGTGATTATGAAAACCATAGACGGCGACACAGGCGTCCTTTACGGTCATCAGCCTCTCACTACCATTCTCGATTTGGGCTGTCTTAGAATTCTCGACGAAGGCAGTGAAAAAAAGTCCACCCTTATGGGGGGCTTCGCTAAGGTAAACTCCGAAGGCTTAACCATAATTTCAGACGCTGCCGAATGGCCCGGCGACATAGATATCGAACGTGCCGAAAAAAGCCGTCAGCGTGCAACGGAACGCCTTGAAGGCACAAGCAAAGGCACCTCCGAGGTTGACCACAGCAGAGCCGAGGCCGCCCTTAAAAGAGCCGTTTTAAGAATCGATATAGCCGGGGTGGAAAAATAAAGCGGTGAGTTAACTCGGTCACCTCTGCCGCCAGGTTATAATATAAAAAAGCAAAAAGGCATAGGTCAAACACGTTTTGAACCTGTGCCTTTATTATTTTTTAACCCCGATGCTTAATTTTTCCTGCGAAAATCGCTGGGGGTTGTTCCGATTATGTCCTTGAAGGCTTTCGTAAACTTGCTTTGAGTTTCATAGCCTACCTTTGCCGATATTTCCGCAATACCGGCCTCTGTATGGCGAAGAAGCTTTGCTGCGTGGCGAATTCGGTATTCCTTCATATATGCTGCAACGGGCATTCCGTAGACGGCCTTGAAAACCGTCTTAAGAGTGGTTGTGTTTATGAGAAACGCCCCCGAAATGTCGTTTATTGTATATCGTTTTTCCAAATTTTCCGTTAAGAGAGTGTGAATTTTTCGAATTGTTTCCGTAATATCGGAGTTGTAAACAGCGTGCTTCACAGGCTCCGAGGTTTGAACAGTCAAAAACAGCAAAAGCTCCTGAACCTTGAGCCGAAGAAAGGGCAGCCTCAAATTTTCCGGCAAATGATAAAGAGGTTCAAAAATATGCTCCAGACTTTTATTGTTTACATAAAGAAAAGACCTGTCTGTTTCGAAAAAGCGAAGCGCTGTTTTTTTTAAATCTATACCTGCGTTTTTTATTATTTCAGGGGGTTCCTCAGAAATTATGTTAAAATCCATTGTTATTGTAAAGCCCTGATAAAAACCCAGCGGAAAGCGCTTGACAGAATTTGAACAGAGAACAGTGCTGTGTATGACAGCATCCCCCTCCCCCATATATACAGAGGTTCCGTTATTTAAATCCCAGCCTACACGTCCGTAGTGACAATGGCTTACTTCCATAATAAAGGGGCCTTCGTCGTGGTGAAATTCTTTTTTTGATTCCTTAAAATCATTATATACAGCCGAAATTCCGGGATAAACCGAAATAAGGCTGTTATTTTTGCTCCGGTTCTCCGGTAAAAAATCATTCATATTGTTTTCCTCTTTTCCGGAAATTATACTGTGGGGCAGGAAATCTGCAGCATTTGTTCAATGGTATGGTGAAGCAGGTCGGCCTCGGGATTGTTTGCCGCCGTATAATACATTTCCTTTCCTTCTCTTCTTGAGCTGACCAAACCGGCCGCCTTAAGCTGGCGCAGATGGTGAGAAACAGCCGGGCTTGTCATATTTACTATTGCGGAAAGATTTATCACACAGGTTTCACAGTGGCAGAGAATCCAAAAAATACGGATTCGGCTGGCGTCTCCCAACAGCTTCAAAATATCTGCCGCTGCCTGAAACAAGGCGGCCTCGGGTATGTTTGAAATGTCGCTGAAGGCGTTTTCATTGTGATTATGGGGCAGATGTATATCGGCCATGTAAATTCCTCCTTATAAATATTTCGTTCTTTGCTGAAATAAACTATTAAGCAATTGTTTATTTTTATAATAACACAAAAACAGAAAATATACAAGCTGTTTGTCGCTCCGCTTATGAAAAATGCAGGACCGAACTGTTACATTTTGCAGACCTTGCCATTAGCCCTAAAGGAAATAAAATTAGCCCTAAAAGAAGATTTGATTATGTATATATTGACAGGAAGGCTTAATTTTCGTATAATAAATTTAACAATTAAGCAATGGTTTAATTGAAAATAAAAATCAAGGGGCGATATAAAAATGAAAAAGAGCTATAAAATTGATGTAGACTGTGCGGCCTGTGCCGATAAAATGGAAGTGACGGCAAATAAAACCCCCGGCGTAAAGGGTGCTGTTGTAAACTTTATGACGCTTAAGATGAAGGTTGAATTTGATGAAGGCGCAGACGTTAAATCCGTTATGGAAAATGTTCGTGCAAACTGCAAAAAGGTCGAAGACGACTGCGAAATTTTTATCTGATCTGACATCACACATACAGCCGCCCAATGTAAAAACCTATGGGCGGCTTGTAAATTTATTGTAAAAGGGGGTTATCTTTATGAATAAAAAACAAAAAAAGACACTTATTCGAATTTTAACATCAGCGGCACTTCTTATATTTTTAACCGTTTCGGATAAATATTCATCCCTGCTTAAAATAGGCGCAATACGCTTTATTGCCTATATGGTGCCCTATATAATAATAGGATATGACATTTTGCTTAAGGCTTTTAAAGGCATAAAAAACAAACAGGTTTTTGACGAAGCCTTTCTTATGGCCGTGGCTACAATCGGTGCCGTTGTTTTGGCTCTTTATTCGGGCAGCGGCGACTATCTGGAGGCTATAGCCGTTATGCTTCTTTATCAAATCGGCGAATGGTTCCAAAGCTATGCCGTCGGAAAAAGTCGCAGAAACATAAGCGAGCTTATGGATATTCGGCCTGACTACGCCAACATAGAAGAAGACGGCGTTTTGAAAAAGGTTGACCCAGATGAGGTCGAAACGGGAAGTATTATTGTCGTTCAGCCGGGTGAAAAGGTTCCCATTGACGGCATTATCCTCGAAGGAAGCTCAACCCTCAACACTGCGGCCTTAACAGGAGAAAGCCTTCCCCGTGACGTAAAAGAGGGCGAAGAAATAATAAGCGGCTGTATAAACGAAACAGGCCTGCTTAAAATAAAAACCACAAAGGAATTTGAAGATTCAACAGTTTCGAAAATTCTTGACCTTGTTGAAAACGCCACGTCACGAAAATCCAAATCAGAGGATTTTATAACCAAATTTGCCAGAATATACACTCCGGCAGTTGTTTATGCCGCCGCTGCTCTTGCCTTTTTGCCCCCGATAATAAATATAATAACGGGAGGTGCCCCCGGCTGGAACATATGGGTTTACCGTGCTCTTACCTTTTTGGTGGCAAGCTGCCCCTGTGCTTTGGTCGTAAGCATTCCCCTCAGTTTTTTTGCCGGAATAGGCGGCGCAAGCAATTCGGGTATTTTGGTAAAGGGTTCTAACTATCTTGAGCTTCTCTCAAAAACCAAAATCGTTGTTTTCGATAAAACAGGCACTCTGACCCGGGGCGTTTTTGAAGTAAGCGGAATACATCACAGCGAAATTTCCGACGAAAAGCTTATTGAATATGCGGCTCTTGCTGAATCAGCCAGCTCCCATCCCATAAGCAAAAGCCTTCAAAAGGCCTACGGAAAACCTATCGACCGTTCAAGAATTTCAAACCTTAAAGAAATCAGCGGCGAAGGGGTTATTGCCACAGCAGACGGCAGACAAATCGCCGCAGGAAACGACAGGCTTATGGCCTCTCTGGGCATTGAATATATAAGCTGTCACTCAACGGGAACCATCGTTCATATAGCCATTGACGGCAAATATGCCGGCCACATAGTAATCTCCGACATCGAAAAGCCAAACTCAAAAGAAGCCGTTAAAAGACTTAAGGCTTCGGGAGTCAGAGAAACTGTTATGCTTACGGGAGACTCCGAAAAAGTCGCCGACGCTGTAGCAGCTTCTCTGGGCATAGACAGAGTCTGTTCTCAGCTTCTGCCTGCCGACAAGGTAGCAAAAATTGAGGAAATTTTAAAAACAAAGACCGAAAATGAGGTTGTTGCCTTTGTAGGCGACGGAATCAACGACGCTCCTGTTCTCCGCAGAGCCGACATAGGAATCGCAATGGGTGCAATGGGCTCAGACGCCGCCATAGAAGCCGCCGACATAGTTTTGATGGACGACGACCCCCTTAAAATATCGAAGGCAATAAGAATATCCCGAAAATCTCTTCGAATTGTATATCAAAACATAGTTTTCTCAATAGTAATAAAGCTTCTCTGCCTTATTCTCGTTGCCGTCGGCCTTGCAAATATGTGGATTGCCGTCTTTGCAGATGTAGGCGTTATGATTCTCGCCGTTTTCAACGCCATAAGAGCCCTGTTCGTTAAAAATCTGTAACAAAAAAATAAATAACTGCTTTCACAAAATAACAAACTATTACAAAGCAGTTATTATTATAAGCAAGGCCGATATCGGTAATGGTTATGAACTGATTTGCAGTAATAGGGCTATAAGTGAAAACCTTCTTTTCGACAGTTTAGACACCGCAGAAAAGTATTGTGATAGTATCCCAAGAGTGAAGGAAAAAATTATTATTATAAATATTCTTGAAGATAATATTGCAGATGGTCAATGTGGGTAAAATGTGCTTCAGATTTAAGACGGCTAAAGACATCCGCAGCAGCATATCACATATAAATAATATGGCTGCCAATGAGGAAATGGACACCAAAACGGCAAATGCTATTATCTATTATTTGCGGTAGTAATACTCTTTTGGGAAGTATCAGAGCAGACGAGCAGCAAAAACAAATTGACGAATTGAAAAAGATTCTTGATGATTTAGAAAAAGATTCTTGATGATTTAGAAAAAGATAATTATTTTTTCTTTTGGGTTAATGCGGTTAAGGTTGTAAATTTTCGAGGAAATAAACCCAAAACAAACCCCAAACAAATCAAAAAACAATATGTTTGTGCAGATTGACGGAAAAGAAAAAGCCTTGAAAACGTGATATTTTCAAGGCTTTTTTCGAGCTGAAGAGCGGAATTGAACCGCCGACCTACGCACTACCAATGCGTTGCGCTACCCCTGTGCCACTTCAGCAAACAAATTTATTTTACCACTAAGTCGAGCTCAAGTCAAGACTTTTCTTTAAATATATTTAAAACTTTTTTCTTAATTCTTTGGAGGGCGTTGTCGATGGACTTGTCTTCCTTATTCATAAGCTTGGCTATTTCGGTGTATTTTAAACCCCTCAGATGATAGACAAGAACCTGTCTTTCAAACTTGCTTAAGGCTTTGAGAATTTTGGCTTCTATGTTTTCTCTTTCTTCGTTGCCGATGACGAGGGCTTCCGGGTTTGTAAGATTGCTGTCGCTTAAAAACTCCAGATAAGTGCTGTTTTCGTCCTCATCAAGAACATTTCTGTTGAGTGAAACCGATGAATTAAGAGGAATGTGTTTTTGACGGTTTGCGGCCTTTATTGCTGTCATAATCTGCCTTGTTACACAAAGATCCGCAAAGGAGAAAAAGGTTGTGTCGTTGTCTTCCTTATAGTCTCTTATTGCTTTAAAAAGCCCTATTGTTCCCTCCTGGATTATGTCGTCCTTATCGGCACCTATTATATAGTAGGCTCTTGCCTTTACCCTTACAAAATTTTTATATCTCTCAAGAAGGGCCTCTTCGGCGAATTTATCCTTTCCTCTTGAAAGTCTTAAAAGCTCCAAATCGGTTTTGTCATCATATTTTAAACGCATAAATTATTCACGCCTCATTTTTTCAAGAATTGCTCTTGTTTTTTCGTCCAGATTATCCATAAGGAGGTTGTCTTTAACAGGTCTGTTGTATTTTATTTTTTCTTCTATTGTTTTATTAACCTTGTTAACATCCAAAAGAAGCTCCGAAGCGGAAAGCCTTACGGCGCCCTTGCTCATTATTATAACCTGTTCAAGGTTGTCCGATGTGGCAACAAGAACATTGCTGTCACGCTTAAGCTTTCCCACAGTGCTTTCTATGTAGTTGTCGGCGGTTTCGGCCTCTTTGGTGAAAACAACGGTTATGTTTCCTCTTTTCTCAACAGAGCCTGCGCCGCCTGTTATTTTATATGCATCAAAAACAACAATGATTTCGTACTTTTTAACCCCCTGATAATTGCTGAGGATATGTACAAGCCTATCCCTTGCTTCTTCAAGGCTGTTTTGGGAAATCTCTTTAAGCTCATTCCATGCAAATATTATATTGTAGCCGTCCACAAGAAGATAGGTTTTTTTCATCATAAAAACTTCCTTTGTCTTACAACCTCATACATAACAAGCCCTGCCGCAACAGAAGCGTTAAGGCTTTCTATTTCTCCGTACATGGGAATCTTCACAGTAAAATCACAGTGTTCCTTTACAAGCCGGCTTACGCCCGTTCCTTCGGCGCCTATAACAAGGCCCACAGGTCCCTTAAGATTTGCGTTGTAATATGTTGTTCCCTTCATATCGGCGCAGGTTATCCAAAGGCCCTCTTTTTTAAGGTCGTCAATGGCTCTCGTAAGGTTTGTCACCTTGGCAACGGGAACATATTCCAGCGCTCCTGCCGCCGCCTTCGAAGCCGCCGCAGTAAGCCCTGCGCTTCTGTTCTTTGTTATGACTACGCCGTGAGCCCCGGCCGTCTCTGCGCTTCTTATAATTGCGCCCAGATTGTGGGGGTCTTCTATTTCATCAAGAAGAATTATAAAGGGGTCCTCTCCTTTTTCCTTAGCTATATCCAGAATATCGTGAAGCGAGCAGTATTCTTTGGCAGGAGTCATAGCTATAACTCCCTGACAGTTTCCCGTTGTCTGCATATTCAAAAGCTTAGCCTTGTCAACCTCCTGAACGGGAATACCGGCGTCTCTGGCCTTTGCGGCTATTACCTTCAGCGTCCCCTCAACCTCGCCTTTTTTGATGAATATCTTATCTATAGATCTGCCGTGGTTTAAAGCGGCCAAAACGGCGTTTCTGCCCTCAAGCTGAGTATTTTCCTTTATTTCGTCAAACCTGTTTTGGCGGCTTTTTCCCTTGTCGTTATCCTTATATTCTTTAAAGTTTCTTTTTCTTTTGTCCATTTTCAGTCATCCTTTTCATTTTTGATGCAAAGCTTGAAAAGCTCCGTCAGCCTGTCGGTTTCGCCCTTTAAATACAGCCAGCCGAAAAGGGCTTCAACCCCCGTTGCCCGTCTGTAGTCTGCCGCACTTTGATTTTTTGCCATTGTGTGGGAGTTTGCGTTTCTCCCTCTTTTCATAACCCTGTATTCCTCTTCTGTTAAAACATCCTCAAGCCTGTAATACATTTCCGACTGTGAGTGGGCGTTTACAAGCCCTCTCACCTCTGCGTTAATCTTGTCTACAGACCTGTTTCCCGAAGAAAGAACCAGACTTCTGGCATAAATCTCAAAAACACAGTCGCCCATATATGCAAGGGCAAGAGAGGAAAACTCTCCTGCCTCCGCCTTAAAATCAAAACCGTTTATAACCATATTATTTAAAGCTCCATCTTACGCCCTGTCTCGTATCCTCTATAACAACGCCCATATCTGAGAGCCTGTTTCTTATTTCGTCAGCCTTGGCAAAGTCTCTTGCCTTCTTTGCGGCTGTTCTTTCGGCTATAAGGGCCTCTATTTCCGCCGTATCGGCCTCAGCGGCTTCGTCGGCTGTCTTTATTCCCAAAATATCGCAAAGCTCGCAGATGCCCTTAAGCATGGCCTCTCCGAAGGCCTTTGTGCTTGTTTCCTTTACGTTTGTGTTTGCAAACTTAACAAATTCGAATATTGAAGCTATGGCGTCGGCTGTGTTAAAGTCATCGTCCATTGCCTTTTCAAAATCGGCCTTGAATTTTGCCGAATCCCTTACAAGGGCTTCTTCTGCTGCTGTCAGAGCCTCTCCCTCGGAATTTTCTATATGGAAGTTAAGCCCCTTAACACAGTTTTTAATTCTCATAAGGCCGTTTCCGGCTGCGTCCATAAGCTCTCTCGAAAAATTTATGGGGCTTCTGTAGTGGCCGTTTAAAATAAAAAATCTTACAACATCATAAGGCACTTCGGCAACAATATCTCTCAGTGTAAAGAAGTTTCCCTTTGACTTTGACATTTTTTCATTGTCAACATTTATAAAGCCGTTGTGAAGCCAGTAGTTTGCAAAGGGCTTTCCGTTAGCCGCTTCCGACTGGGCAATTTCGTTTTCGTGATGGGGGAAGATAAGATCCTCGCCGCCGGCGTGAATATCTATTGTGTCTCCCAAATATTCCTTAGCCATAACCGAGCACTCAATATGCCAGCCGGGTCTGCCTTCACTCCAAGGGCTTTCCCAATAGGGCTCCCCTTCTTTTTTAGGCTTCCAAAGCACAAAATCCGCAGGGGATTTTTTGTCTGTATCTACGTCAACTCTGTTGCTTGCTCCGGCGATTAAGTCGTCCAGGTTTTTGCCTGAAAGCTTTCCGTAGCCGGGAAAGGCCTTTGTGTCATAATAAACACTGCCGTTTTTCTCATAGGCGTAGCCCCTGTCAACAAGAGTCTTAATCATCTCTATAATATGGGGCATCTCCTTTGTGGCTCTGGGGTTATAGGTTGCCGGTTCAACGTTAAGGCCTTCGGCGTCCTTAATGGCTTCCTTGATATATCTTTCGGTAATAACATCAGTGGAAACACCCTCTTCGTTGGCTCTTTTTATAATTTTGTCGTCAACATCGGTAAAATTCTGAACGTAGGTAACTTCATAACCCTTATATTCCATATAACGCCTTATTGTGTCGAAAATAACGTAGGGACGGGCATTTCCTATATGAATAAGCCCGTAAACCGTAGGTCCGCAGACATACATTTTAACCTTATTTTCTTCAATAGGCACAAACTCTTCCTTTTTTTTGGTAAGCGTGTTATAAACCTTCATAAGCTCATTATCCTTTCTCTATCAAAACAACAGCCTGTGCGGCAATGCCCTCGCCGCTGCCGGTAAAGCCTAAGCCCTCCTCTGTTGTGGCCTTTATGTTTATTCTGTCTAAGTCTGTTTCCAAGTCTTCGGCTATATTTTTTTCCATTTGAGGAATATAATTCATCATTTTGGGCCTTTGGGCAATTATACAGCCGTCTGCATTCACAACCCTGTAGCCCTTTTCCTTTAAAAGCCCGTTTACACACCTCAGCAAAGCCCTGCTGTCTGCCCCTTCATATTTGGGGTCGGTGTCGGGGAAAAGACGGCCTATATCTCCCAGCTTAGCGGCGCCTGTCAATGCGTCCATAATGGCATGAATTAAAACATCGGCGTCGGAATGACCCAGAAGCCCCTTTTCATAGGGGATATCAACTCCCCCTATTATAAGCTTTCGCCCTTCCGTAAGCCTG